>CAZNMV010000102.1:0-9266 GCA_964573835.1 uncultured Aestuariivita sp.
CGGGAATAGATCGCCTTCAACTGGTGGATCTGATCGATGGGCACGCATTCGTCGACCTGGTGCATGGTGCGGCCGACAAGACCGAATTCCACCACCGGGCAATGCGCCTTCACGAAGCGCGCGTCCGACGTGCCCCCCGTTGTCGACAGGACCGGGGTGAGGCCGGTTTCGGCCGCGACCGCAGCCGCGACAAGGTCCGACAAGGGGCCCGGCGGGGTCAGAAAGGCCTCGCCCGAGACCTTCATGCGCATGTCGACGGTCACACCGAACTCGGCCGCGATGCGGTCGGCTTCGCCCCGCAGCCAGGCGGTGAGGCTGTCGCCCGAATGCAGGTCGTTGAAGCGGATGTTGACCGCCGCGCGCGTCTCGGCCGGGATCACGTTCGTGGCCGGGTTGCCAGTGTCGATCGTGACGACGGCCAGCGTCGAGGGGTCGAAATGATCGGTCCCCCGGTCCAGCTCGTGCGAGGCAAGCTTGTCCATCAGCCGCGCCATGGCGGGCAAGGGGTTCAGCGCACGATGCGGATAGGCGGAATGGCCCTGCCGTCCGGTCACGGTGAACCAGGCGGTCATCGACCCCCTGCGCCCGATCTTCATCATGTCGCCCATGCGGTCGGGGCAGGTGGGTTCGCCCACAAGGCAGACTGACATCGCCTCACCCTGCCTCTTCATCCAGTCGAGAAGGGCGACGGTGCCGTCGGTCGCGTCGCCTTCCTCATCCCCGGTGATGGTGAGGATCACCGCGCCGTCGGGAGGGGTCTCGCGCACGAAATCCACAGCCGCCGCAACAAAGGCCGCGACACCCGATTTCATGTCGGTGGCACCCCGGCCATAGAGGATGCCGTCGACGATCTCGGCCCCGAAGGGGTCGTGCGTCCAGGCCGCCGCGTCGCCCACGGGGACGACATCGGTATGCCCGTTGAACCCGAAGCTGCGCGCGTGCCCCTTCTGCCCCCAGCGGGCATAGAGGTTCGCGATGCCGCCCCGGTCGACGCGGGTGCAGTCGAAGCCCGCATCGACCAGCACCTCGGCCAGAAGGGCAAGCGCGCCACCCTCTTCCGGCGTGACCGAGCGGCAGCGGATCAGGCGCGCGGTCAGATCGGCGGGGTCGGTCGGGGTCATGTCCGGGGTCCTTTCTGCGGGGATTGCGCCACACTTGGCCGCAAATCGCCCCGATGCCAAGCCCCGGGGGCGGCTGGGCGGTTCACAGGGGGCATCGGGCCATGTTAGCTGGCGTCAACGAATAAGCCCGCAACAGGGCAGACCGGAGCGAGCAGGCTCACCAGAATGACCGAGGGGCACGCCACCATACCGACGCCCGTCAGGGCCACCGCCTGACATGGGCTGGATCGGCCTTCACGACGCGCAGTCGCGGCTGTTCGACCCCGCCGGGCTGACCGGCGCGGGGATGTCGCCGCAGGCACTGCTGCGCCCGGTGCCCGCCGATGCGCTGGTGCCGCACGGCACCATCATGATCGAGACGCGGCTCACCCCGCGGCGGCGGCCCAGCCCGCTTTTGATGTTCCGGCTCGATGGCGACCGGCCCCTGCAGATCACGCTGCAGGCGCTGCCGGGCGGCGGGCTGTCGCTGGTCATCGCCAATGGCGACGATCTGCAGCATGTCACGGTCAGCCATGCCGAAACCGGGCGCACCGATCTCGTGCGGCTGACCTATGCCTGGGACGCGCCTGCAGGGCGCGGGTTCGCTGCGGTCGAGAATACAGCGACGCGCGATCTGACGCTGCAGACGCTGCGCGCACCACGCCCCATCCCGCTGCGTGACCTGCGCGCGCTGGCGATGGGCGAAGGCCATCTGAGCCTGAGCGAGGATATCGACTTCATCGCCGTCGCGGACCATGTCGACTGCGTCGGCCCCTCGCCCGGGTTGCACCCGGCGACGCCGGTCGCCACGCCGCGCGGACATGTGCCGGTGGGGCGGCTGCAGCGCGGCGATCTGGTTCTGACCGATGACGGCCAGGCCGTGCCGGTGCTGGCCCGCATCGACCGCACGGTGCCCGCGCGCGGCGCCTTCGCGCCGGTCCTTCTGCGCGCGCCCTTCTTCGGACTGAGGCAGGATATCCTTGTCTCGCCGCAGCAGAACCTGCTGATCCGCGGCAACGAGGTGGAATACCTCTTCGGGCACGAGGGCGTGCTGGTGCCCGCGCGGCATCTGTCCGGCGCCTCGGCCGCCGCCCGGCTGCACATCGAAGGCACGATCCGGTATGCGCAGGTCCTGCTGCCCCGGCACGACAGCATCCTGGCCGCGGGCACGCTGGCCGAAAGCCTGCATATCGGGCGGTTGCGGCGCAAGCCGCGCATTCTGGGGGCGAGCCTTCTGGCGCAGCTGGACGCATCCGCCCTGCCCGATCACGGACCGACGCAATACCCGGTGCTGCGCGCCTATGATGCGCAGGTGCTCGCGGATTACCGCGCGGCCTGATCCCCGTCGCCGAAGAACGGTGTCATCTGCGCGACGATCACCGCGTTCTCGTCCAGCGCCCGCTGCATGAGCGCGCGTTCCTCGGCGTCGATCTCGTGCCCTTCGGCCAGCCGTTCGTCGAGCGTGCCGTATCCCGTGACGTCCAGCGGCGCGGTATCGGCCTGTTTCAGGATCGCCACGGTTTCGCGCACGGCCTCGGCTTCGTCCACGCCGCTGGCATAGATCATCAGCGCGGCACCGGTGCTGCCTTTGGGCAGGCCGTCGCCCGTCTTGCGCCCGATCTGGACGAGAAGGGTATAGACCTGCTGGCGGCTGCGTTTTTCGGGCATGTCTTGCATGCCCGCGCTATAACGCAGCCGCGCGGCCCGCAACAGCCCCGTTTACGACGTGGTGGCAGCCGTGAGTGCGGTGTCCATCAGCGCCTTGATGGCGTCCTTGCCGGTGCCGGCGACGATGCGACCCAGTTCCGCGTCACCCTTCAGGACGATCAGGGTCGACCGGCGCGGGATGTTGCGGGCGGTGGTGACGGGGGCCTTGCCGAAGATGTCGTAATCCACCCGCACGAAGACGATGTTGGCGTCGTATTCGGGGTTTTCGCTGCGCAGCGCGTTGATCGTGCGAAGCTGCGACGCGCAGGTCGAACACCAGTCGGTCGTGTAATCGACAAAGACCGTCCGGCCTTCGGCAAGGGCTGCGGCGATCGGGTCGGTGTCGTCGAATTCGATGGTCTTGAGCTCCATCGCGAGGGCCGCGCCCGGCACCGCGACAGAGGCGGCAAGGGCCGAAATCAGGAAGTCGCGTCGTTTCATGTCTATCTCCTTCAGGGGTCAGAAGCTTACGGAAAGATCGGTGAACCAGTGCGGCAGGACCTGCAGCGCCCAGCGGTCGAAGGCGTGATGCAGCCGGAAGAGGATCATGAGGCCTACCGCCACGAAGACCACGCCAAGGATGGTCTTCGACCGCGCAGCCACCCCGCGCAGGGCCTGCGCGCGCGACCGGATCAGTTCCTGTCCGCCCAGCCCGATCCCGAGGATGAGGGTCGAGACACCGGCGGCGAAGGCGCACATGATGAGAAAGGCCCAGAGCAGGCTTTCGCCCTGACTGGCCAGCGCAATAGCCCCGCCCAGCGTCGGCCCGATGCAAGGCGACCAGACCGCGCCCAGCAGCAGCCCGCCCAGGAACTGCCCGCCAAGCCCGCCCGCACCTGTCTGCGACAGTGTCATGTCGGCCCGCGCCGACACGCCCGCCAGCGCGGCCTCGAACCGCGCCGACAGGGGCGGCGTCAGAAGCACCGCACCGAAGACCAGCATGGCGAAGGCACCCGCGTCGGCCAGCCGGTCCTCGGTCAGCCCGATGGAGCGGCCGACCGTCGCGACCAGCATCCCGAAGGCGACGAAAGACAGGCTCATCCCCGCAGCCAGCGCCAGCGGCCCGCGCGGGTTCGCGTTCAGCGCCGTGGCCAGCACAATGGGCAGCACCGGCAGCACGCAGGGATTGATGAGGGTCAGAAGCCCGGCGATATATGAAAAGATCAGGTCCATGCACGCGGTATATCCGCGTGCAGGGGCCCACAGTACACACAAGTCACTGCCGCCGCGTCACGTTCCCGTCAGGGATGTGAAACAGGAAATCAGTCGCGCAAAAGGTCGTTGATGCCGGTCTTGGACCGGGTACGTTCGTCCACACGCTTCACGATGACCGCGCAATACAGGTTGATCCCGTTCTTCGACGGCATCGACCCTGCGACGACCACGGAATAGGGCGGCACCTCGCCATACATGACCTCGCCCGTTTCGCGGTCGACGATCTTGGTCGACTGGCCGATGAAGACCCCCATGCCCAGGACCGAGCCTTCGCGCACGATCACGCCTTCGACGACTTCCGACCGCGCGCCGATGAAGCAATTGTCCTCGATGATCGTGGGACCGGCCTGCATGGGTTCCAGCACCCCGCCGATGCCGACGCCGCCCGACAGGTGGACGTTCTTGCCGATCTGCGCGCAGGAGCCCACCGTCGCCCAGGTATCGACCATCGTGCCGCTGTCCACATAGGCGCCAAGGTTCACGAAGGACGGCATCAGCACCACGCCCGGCGCGATATAGGCCGATTTGCGCACCACGCAGTTCGGCACCGCCCGGAAACCCGCCGCCTTCCACTGGTCATCGCCCCAGCCCTTGAACTTCGAATCGACCTTGTCCCACCAGCCGCCGCCCTGCGGGCCGCCCGACTGCGCCTCCATGTCCTTGAGGCGGAAGCCCAGCAGGACCGCCTTCTTGGCCCACTGGTTCACATGCCAGCTGCCGTCGGCCTGCTTCTCGGCCACGCGCAGCGCACCCTTGTCCAGCGCGGCCAGCGTATCCTCGATCGCCTCGCGGGTCGCGCCGGTGGTGGCGGGCGTGATCGTGTCGCGCGCATCCCAGGCGGCTTCGATCGCGGCTTCAAGCTGGGCATTGGACATGCTGGGGTTCCCCTTCTCGGTCTGGTTGCGGCCCCTATATCGGCGGTGCGCGTCCCGGGCAACGCATAAGCGTCAGCCCAAGGGATCGGGCGCGGGGTTCGCCCCGCAGATCAGGACCGCGACGCGTTCGCCCGGCGCGGGCACATAGGCCCCGGACATCAGCGCAGCCAGCGCCGCAGCCCCCGCCGGTTCCACCAGCTGGCGCAGCTGCCGCCAAAGCAGACGCTGCGCGTCGGCGATCGCGTCGTCGGTGACAAGAACCGACAACGCCCCGGTTTCCACCGCCAGCGCATGACAGATCGTCCCGATCCGCTTCGCCCCCAGCGCATTGGCCGCGATGCCCGAGACCTCGACATCGACCGGTCCCCCCGCCGCCAGCGCCGCATGCAGCGCGCAGGAGGTTTCGGGTTCCACCGCGACCACTTTCCGCGTGCCACCCAGCCAGCCCATCGCCCCCGCCACCAGCCCGCCGCCGCCCACCGCGATCACCACGGTGTCGGCATGCAGGCCCTGCGCCTCCCACTCGGACAGGACGGTGCCCTGGCCCGCCACGGTGCCTTCCGCGTCATAGGCATGGACCTGCATCGCGCCGGTCTCGGCCTCATGCGCCAGCGCGGCATCCAGCGCATTGGCATAGGCCCCCGGGACCACCCGGCAATCGGCACCGGTGTCACGGATGAGCGCGATCTTCGCGGGCCCCGCGATTTCAGGCACGAAGATGGTGGCGGGATGCCCCAGCCGCCGCGCGGCGAACGCCACCGCCGCCCCGTGATTGCCGCCCGAGGCCGCGACCACCCCCGCCGCGGGCACGTCCGACGACAACAGCGTGTTGAACGCGCCCCGCGTCTTGAAGCTGCCTGTGTGCTGCATCTGTTCGAACTTCAGGTCCACGGGCCGGTCGAGCCCCAGATCCCCCGCCATCATCACCGGGGTCATCCGCACATGGCCCGCGATGCGCGCCTGCGCCTGCGCGATGCGCGTTCTCCAGTTCATTGCTGTCCCCTCTTCCCCATGGTCTTGACCGGGGTGACCCTATAGGCTCCGCAGCGACGCCCACAAGGACCGACCCGATGACCGACACCCGCCAGAGCCGCTTCCGCGACGCCCGCTCTGACCGCATCGCGGCGGGGGAACTGCCCCCGACGGCGCAGACCTCGTCACCCTCCTACCGGCTGGCCTTCGCGGATGACGAATTCCTGCTGCGCGACGAACTGCGCCCGGTGCGGTTGCAGCTCGAACTGCTGAAGACCGAACTCATACTGGCGGAACGCGGCGTGCAAAGCACCGTGGTGCTGTTCGGCGGCGCGCGCATCCCCGAACCGGCGCAGAAGGACAAGGCGCGGACGAAGACGCTGGGCGAGCTGTCGCGCTATTACGAAGAGGCGCGCCGCTTCGCGCGGGCGATGACGGAACGCTCGGTCGCCACCGGCTGCCGCGAGAACGTGATCGCCACCGGCGGAGGCCCCGGCGTGATGGAGGCAGGCAACCGCGGCGCGGCGGACGCGGGCGGCATTTCGCTTGGCCTGTCGATCGTGCTGCCCCACGAACAACTGCCCAACGGCTATGTGACGCCCGAGCTCAGCTTCAACTTCCACTATTTCGCGATCCGGAAGATGCACTTCCTGATGCGCGCAAAGGCGATCTGCGTCTTTCCGGGCGGCTTCGGCACGCTCGACGAAACCTTCGAGGCGCTGACCCTGATCCAGACGGGCCGGATGGAACGCGTGCCCTTCCTGATGTTCGGGCGCGCCTTCTGGGAAAAGATCATCGACTGGGAAGCCCTGGCCGATGCCGGCACCATCTCGCCCGAGGACCTGACGCTGTTCCGCTTCGTGGAAACGGCGGAAGAGGCGATGGAGGCCATCGACGCCTGGGAACCCGCCACAAGGCGGGCCCAGATCCCCGGTCGCTGATCAGACGTCGGTGATCAGGCGAAATCGGCCGGAAGCACGCCCAGAAAGCGGCCCTGCGGCAGCTTGGTGACCATCTGCCGCCCGCCCACGTCGCGCACGGAATATCCGTAGCCCATCACCCGGAAGCGCCATTCGCGCACCGAAACCGACTTGCGCCGTTCCTCGGCCAGAAAACTCAGAACCGAGCTTTCGATCATCATCGGGGTGGCTGTCTCTGCATTCATCATCGCCTGCTCTCCTGTCTGCGGACGTTTGTCCCTGAGACGGAAACTGATTGTCGATCGCGGCGGATGTCGTTCGACAGTGGGGAATTTTCGCGGCCACTGTCCCCGGCGATGACACAATTCAGACAGTCGCGCCCGTGGCCCCTGCGGGAGCCTCCGGCGGGGATATTTGAAACCCAGAGAAGACCGGACCCTCTCCCGGGGTCCACCCCCTGCGCTCATCACAAGGCAGGGGGCTTCTCCGGGTGCGGTCATCGGCGTCCCCGCCTGTACCGCGCAATCAGACTTGCATGACGCCGGTTAACAAGCTCTCAACGCCCGCATCTTCTTCGGGTTCGCAAATATCCCGGGGGGTGAGCGCCGCAAGGCGCGAGGGGGGCAGAGCCCCCCTGCCCCGCTCCCCTGACAAGGTCACTCCCAGCCTTCGGCCACGATGATGGTGCCCTCGGAGCAGGCGAGGCGGATCTTCAGGTTCTCCTGATACTCCGGGTCGTTATAGGCGGCGAGCGCGGCGTCATAGGACGGGAACTCGATCACCACATGGCGGGCATGGGTTTCGCCTTCGAGCACTTGCGCCTGCCCCCCGCGAACAAGGAAACGGCCGCCATGGCGCGGGAAGATATCGTTGTTGCGCGCCGAATAGGGCGCATAGGCCCCGGCGTCGTGTACCGTGACGTGGCCGATGATGTATCCCTTGGGCATGGTCTTCCCCCTTCTGCGGTTGCTGCCATATGCCCAGACGACATACCGGGTCGCGCCGGGGCTGGGCAAGACGGGCATGAAAAACGCCCCGCCTGGTGGGGCGGGGCGAGGTGAGCGCCCGGGTCCGAAGGACCGGGCACCGGCGGTAAGTCTTGATTTTCGAGGTTTATGCGGTGTCCATCTCGGCCCGGATCTGGCGGCGCAGGAGATCGATGGGCACGGTCTTGCCGTCGCGCTTGAAATGCCAGTAGGTCCAGCCGTTGCAGCTCGGCGCGCCTTCGAGATGGGCGCCGACCTGGTGGATCGATCCCTTCACGTCATGGCCGATCAGCGTGCCGTCGGCGCGCACCTTGGCCACCTGCCCGCGGGGCGAATACAGCGCCTCGCCCGGCCGCAGCAGCCCGCGTTCGACCAGCTGGCCGAAGGGCACGCGCGGTTCGGCGCGCTTGGAGGCCGAGACCTGCAGCGCTTCGCGGTCGAAGCGGCGGGTGTTCGACAGCCGCTTTTCCGCCGCCCGGCGATAGGCCTCTTCCCGTTCGATCCCGATCCAGTCGCGGCCCAGCATCTTGGCCACCGCGCCGGTCGTCCCTGTCCCGAAGAAGGGGTCGAGGACCACGTCGCCCGGATTGGTGCAGCCGACCAGAACCCGGTGCAGAAGCGCCTCGGGCTTCTGGGTCGGGTGGGCCTTGTCGCCCTGGTCGTCCTTGAGCCGTTCATGCCCGGTGCACAGCGGGATGACCCAGTCGCTGCGCATCTGCACACCTTCGTTCAGCGCCTTCAGCGCCTCGTAGTTGAAGGTGTATTTCGCGCCTTCGCCGCGCGACGCCCAGATCAGCGTCTCATGCGCGTTGGTGAAGCGCTTGCCGCGGAAATTCGGCATCGGGTTCGACTTGCGCCAGACCACGTCGTTGAGGATCCAGTACCCCTGATCCTGCAGGGCGCTGCCCACGCGGAAGATGTTGTGATAGGACCCGATCACCCAGATCGCACCGTTCGGTTTCAGCAGACGCCGCGCGGCCGACAGCCAGTCGCGGGTGAAGCGGTCGTAATCGGCGAAGGACGCGAACTGGTCCCAGTGGTCATCGACCGCGTCCACCTGGGAATTGTCGGGGCGGTGCAGCTGCCCCTTGAGCTGCAGATTATAGGGCGGATCGGCGAAGATCAGGTCGACCGACGCCTCGGGCAGGCTGTTCATCACTTCGATGCAGTCGCCCGCAAGGATCGTGTTCAGAGGAAGCGCGGTTGCGCCCTGCGTGTCGGTCTTCGTCATTTTCTGCCTCTGTCCCGGCGCGTTGATCGCGCTCGTTCCTTGGTCATGAAAATGAGTCAAACCCGATTCGGCGTCAAATTCTTTTTTGAATCAGTCACTTACTGATTTTTCTTGATACAAGATATTGTGGACGGGCCGGAAGGAACGCCTATGGTGTGGGGTGGCACCCAGATTTCGGAGCGCGGCGAGATGCGCGGCTGACGGATAGCCCGCGTTCCTCTCCCAGCCATAGCCGGGGTGCTGTTGCGCCAAATCCACCA
>CAZNMV010000103.1:0-9069 GCA_964573835.1 uncultured Aestuariivita sp.
CGGGCAATCCGATCATGCCGGGCTGTCTCGGCCTTGACGGGCTGTGGCAGCTGACGGGCTTCAACCTGGGCTGGCGCGGCTGGCCGGGGCGGGGCTATGCGCTGGGCGTGGGCGAGGTGAAGCTGACCGGCATGGTGCGGCCCGACCGCAAGATGCTGACCTACAAGGTGGATTTCACCAAGGCGATCCAGACGCGGCGGCTGACCATGGGTGTGGCCGACGGGATCGTCGAGGCGGATGGCGAGGTCATCTACCAGGTGAAAGACATGAAGGTCGCGCTCAGCGAGAGCTGAGCCCCGCGCCCCACCATGGGACACTGGACTTCCCCCTTAAAATCAACGGGTTACAGTAGCGGATTTCCCGTCTGTCAGGATTGACCTGATCCAGGCATCCCGATCGCCGCGCGTGGCGGGCCCGCGCCCGCTGTCGGCTCTTGGGGCGGCCTCTTCCTCGGATCGGACGGGCATGCGGGGCCCGGATCACAGGCCGACCGGCGTCTGCCTCGGATTTCTCGGATTCTGATGTCAGTTACGGCGCAAGCATCTGATGAAGCTGCGCTTTGACGGCCAATTGCCGTGCCCGAACAAGCGCGGAACCACGCGGCACGGGCACCCGACATCTGGCAGTAACCAAACCGAGGGCCGTCCTTCCATGCACCATATGCATGTCACGATTGGCAGCTTTGTATCGCTGCTTCTGTTTCCCGTTGCCGTATCGGCACAGCCGGATCGCGGGCGTTCAGGATGGCCCGAGGCGCAGGCCCGACCATGGTTCTTCCCCCGCAGGCCGGGACAGCGATCGCCGGACCCCAAGGTCGCGCAAGGGGTCCGTGTGCCTTCGGCAGGCCGGGGATGGGTCCGCACCGCCGCAGGACGACGCACTGCCAGGGATTGCCGTCCTCCCCATCGAAAGATTTTCATCCCCATCCAAAGGGGGAGAAATCCTTCTTGCCTGACGGAAGATTGTTTCCCACCCTCGACGGCGTGGCGGGGGTTTCCGTACGGGGTGCAGCGCCCGGATCGGGCTGGAAAGGTGCGGTCGGATGAACGGCTTTTCGCGGAATATGTCCAGTATCGCGACCGTGGTCAGGATCGCTTTCGCCCGGTCGACGCTTGCCGTCATGAGCCTCGGTTTTGCCGCGGCAGCGCAGGCACAGGATGCTCCGTTCGGTTTCGAATGGGGGCAATCACTGGAAACGGCCGAAGCCATCACCGGAACGCAGGCCAGCCCGGAATTGCTGTGGAACCGGGTCCATGCCCTTCACACCGAAACGGCGCCTTCCGTCCCGCCCGACACGGATTTCATCAGTCTCGCGATCGATCCCGCGCTGGGATTGGGCCGGATCACCTGGTTTTCGGACGACATCGTGAACGATGTTTTCGGGAACGCCGGGAAGGAGAAGTATCTCAAGTACAAGACGCTTCTCTCGGGCAAATACGGACAGCCGACAAGCTCGGGCGAGATAAGCGGGCGAGAACTCTGGGAGGAGGCGGACGAGTTCTATCAATGCCTCGCCTATGACGGCTGCGGAATGTATTTCACGATCTGGCGCGCGGAAGGCGGGCTTGAAATCGCGCTGCAATTGAAGGGGCTTCGGCGGGGCCAGGGTTACATCGAGATCACCTATGAAGGCCCGAACTGGGACCGCATCATTTATGAGGTCGGCAAGGCCGAGGCGGCCTTGGAAGAAAAATCCTTCTAGGTCGGTTTCACCAAGTGACACGACACCGGTCAACAAGACACGATGCGTCCCGGGCGCCCGTCTCGATCCGGGTTCATGGGTGACGCGGAAACCGCGCACAAAAACAGGGCATGCCTGCCCTGTTTGAGCCGTCATCGCGACTTCAGACACCGTTCGGATAAACGCCTGTTCAGCGGTCTGTGTTGCGCGTTCTTGCGCCAGAGGGCACGCCCCCCGGGGAATGCCAGTTCGAAGTTACTCGATTGTGTAACTGCCCATTTCGCACAGATCCACGGTATCTTCCAACCTGTCACCATCATCGAAGAGCATAAGCAAGTCATACACGCATTGAGTTCGACCGTCTGCCACCGTGATGTTCAGAGCATAGCCGCTCTCGAGGACATCGTCCCCGAGAATATCTTCTTCCCAGGATCTGACATTTTCGGGTGATGCGTAAAACTCTACAAGTGTGTAACCGGACATGTTGATAAGCGCGAACTGCAAGTCCTGAGCGCTTACAGGATTAGAGATGAGCGTCGCAAACACAGCACCAACCACATTTCTAAAAGCAGTCATTTTTCGGTGTCTCCCACCCATGTTTTTGAAACGCCTGATCAATTGCCTCGCAATTGCAGACGCTATGACTTGAGGCCGTCTTGCAGCCCAGAAATACCAGTAATAAGAGAGTTTACCGTGGCGAGCATACCTCTCAACATTCCACCAGCCCCTGCGCGCTTCAGCTTGAAGCTGCTATCCTTTGATGGTGGCCGACATTGCCCAAGCGGCGCGTCGTTGGATGCGAAATCGCTCAATGAGGCCGTACGGTCGTTCATTCCCCCAGTCCGGACCGCGCTTGGCCTCGCGCGGACGTCCGGCTGTGGGTGTTTCAGGCCAGAACGCGCGGTTGACCGTGCCTTGTTGTCGCGGACAAAGGGCGCGCGCCCTAGCCCAGCCCCAGAAGCCTGTCCCAGACCGCGCGGGCATCGCCCGCCCGGTCCGCGCGCCAGCCGATGACCTGATCGGGGCGGATAAGCGCAAGGTCGGCACCGTAAAGGTCGCGCAGGTCCGGCACGCCGGGATCGACCACGGTCAGCGGCAGGCCGCGCGCCTTTGCCTCGGCGATGATCGCGGCACCATCCGCCCCGCCCAGCCGCAACAAGGTCCAGCCGAAGCCGAAGAGATCGAAGAGCGATTGCCCCTCGCCCAACCACCAATGGGGCGGGCGGCCCCCGGGCAGGCCGCTTGGGGTGAAGACGTTGGCGGCGTCTTCGGGGATGGGGGCGTCGGGGTCGGGCAGCACGGGCGAGCCGTCGTAGCGCGTGCCGAAGGTCACGCCGGGGATGTTGAATTCGCGCCGCGCATGGTCTTCGAGATAGGCACCCGCCTCGGCGCGCAGGGCCGCGCCTTGCGCCGTGTCGTCCTCGAGCCCCGGCTGCGGCAGGAAATTCCCCACCGAATCCGCGAAGCCCCGCGCATAGGCCGTGTTGCGCAAGGCCGCCTTGCGCCGCTCAAAATCGTAGCTGTCAAGCAGCGCCTCGCCCCCCTGCCCCGCCAGCGCGGCGGCGAGTTTCCAGCCGAGGTTCACGGCATCCTCGACCGCGGTGTTGTAGCCAAGGCCGCCCGCAGGCGTGAACAGATGCGCGGCGTCGCCCCCGATGAAGACACGCGCCCGCCGCATCCGGTCGGCCACGACAGAATGGCCCGCCGTCCAGCCCATGTGGGACAGGATGGTGCAGTCGATCTCGCGCCCGCAGGCCTGATGGAAGAGCGCGCGTGCATCGGCGTCGGTGAGGCTGTCTTCGTCCTCGTCGGCGCGGAGCTGGGTGTGGAAGGCGTAATCGCCCTGCCCGTCCACCGCCGCCATGAGCGCGCGGCGTTCGCCGTTCAGCGTCCAGTGCATCCAGGCGGGGTCCATCCCCGTGGCGGCATAGAAATCGGGGCAGTTGAGATAGACGGCATACATCCGCCCGCCCATGAAGTTGCGCTTTTCGCCGAATTCGCCCTGCAGCGTGGCGCCGATGGCGCGGCGCACCATGCTGCGTGCGCCGTCCGCGCCGATCACAAAGCGCGCGCGCACGTCCTGACCGGCGCTGCCGTCGGTGGCGGCAAAGCGGCAGGCAACATGGTCGCCTTTGTCCTCGAACCGCTCAAGCTGCCAGAGGAAGCGCACCTCGACCGGCCCCGCGTCGCGGGCATGGCGCACGAGCACGGGTTCGACGAATTTCTGGCTGACGCGGTGGGGCGCCTCGGCCGCCGTCCAGGACCCGCTGTTGGAGGCGACGAGATCCTTCGCCTTCTTTGCCGATGGCAGGCGGAAGCGGCCCAGTTCATGGGCGGCATAGCGGGTGAAATAGGCGATGTCGGTGGGGTAGTCGCCGGGCAGGCCGCTTTGCCGTATCTCGCCCGCGAAACCCAGACGGCGGAAATATTCCATCGTGCGGGCCTGCGTCGCGTTGGCCTGCGGGTTGAAGGCGGTGCCTTCCTTTGCGTCGCACAGCAGCGTGCGCACCCCGCGCCGCCCCAGTTCGATGGCAAGCGTCAACCCGAAGGGGCCTCCCCCGGCGATCGCGACATCGACATCCATGCTGTGCTGCCCTCCCTTGGCGTGGGGCGAACTTAGCCGGGGCGAACCGGATCAGGCCAGCGGCTTTTCGAAGAAGACGCGGTCGAAACCGTGTTCCATTCGCCGCCCCGTGCGCAGAAAGCCGAGATGCGGATAAAGCGTGAGGTTCGCCGTCATTTTGGCGTTGGTGCAAAGCCGCAAGGTGGGCAGACCGCTGGCGCGGGCCGCGTCTTCGCAGAGCGTGACGAGGATGCGCCCGATACCCTGCCCGTGCCCCTCGGGCAGGACCGCGATGCAGTCCAGCAGCATGGCCCCGTCTTCGGGAAAGAAGACGGCACAGCCAAGGAAACGGCCGCCAGCTTCGGCAACATGCGCTTCGCCGCGGGCGATATGGGCGGCGTAATCGGCGGTCATCGGGGCCGGTTCACGGCCCATGTCGGCGACATAGCCCAAGAACGCGGCACGGACGCAGGCGCGGATGGCCGGTTCGTCTTCGGGGGTGGCGGGGCGGGTCAGGACAGGGTGCTGCGCGGTCATGGGCGGCACTCAATCACGGGCACCGCGCAGAGGCAACGCGGGCCGGCCCTCCGGGACGCTGACGGGATGGCGGGTGCGCCCCACCCTCCCCCATCCGCCTTGCACCACCCGGCAGGCCCCACTAAACAGACCAGAGACAGGACAGGGGAGTGCGCATGCGCAGGGTCGTCGTCACCGGGATGGGCATCGTGTCGTCCATCGGGAACAACGTGGCCGAGGTGGAGGCCTCGCTTCGCGCCGGGTCGTCCGGTATCGTGGCAAGCCCGGAGATGGCCGAGCATGGCTTCCGCAGCCAGGTGGCGGGCACGCTCAAGATCGACGTGGCCGAGCTGATCGACAAGCGGACCTTGCGCTTCATGGGGCCGGGTGCCGCCTATGCCCATATCGCAATGGGACAGGCCATCGCGGATGCGGGGCTCGAGGAGGCCGATATCGTCAACCCGCGCACCGGGCTGGTGGCCGGGTCGGGCGGGCCGTCGACAAGTGCCATGCTGACCGCGCATCAGACGGTGCTGTCGACAGGTGCCACCAAGCGGATCGGGCCGTTCTCGGTGCCCAAGTGCATGTCGTCCACGGTCAGCGCGAACCTTGCCACCGCCTACCGGATCAAGGGGATCAACTATTCCATCACCAGCGCCTGTTCGACGAGCCTGCATTGCATCGGGAACGCGGCCGAACAGATCATGATGGGCAAGCAGGACGTCATGTTCGCGGGCGGCGGCGAGGAGCTGGACTGGACGCTGTCGTGCCTCTTCGACGCGATGGGCGCGATGAGTTCCAAGTACAACGACACGCCGCAGAAGGCGTCGCGCGCCTTTGACGCCGACCGCGACGGGTTCGTGATCTCGGGCGGTGGCGGGATCGTCGTGCTGGAAGAGCTGGAGCGCGCGAAGGCGCGCGGCGCGAAGATCTATGCCGAGGTGACGGGCTATGCCGCCACCAGCGACGGCCATGACATGGTCGCCCCGTCCGGCGAAGGCGGTGAACGCGCCATGCGGCTGGCGCTGGCGACGGTGCCCGGGGGGCGGCGCGTGGGCTATATCAACGCGCATGGGACCTCGACGCCGGTGGGCGATGTGGGCGAAGTGCAGGCGGTGCGCCGCGTCTTCGGCGAAGGCAGCACGCCGCCGATTTCCTCGACCAAGTCGATGACGGGCCATGCGCAGGGCGCGGCGGGCGCGCTCGAGGCGATCTTCAGCCTGATCATGCTGGACCGCGATTTCATCACGCGGTCCATCAATGTCGAAACGCTGGACCCCGCGCTGCACGCGGCCGAGATCGCGACGGCATATGTGGAAAATGCAGGCCTCGACAGCGTGATGACCAATTCCTTCGGCTTCGGCGGGACGAACGGGTCGATGGTTCTGTCTCGGTATCTCGGGTAGGCGGCGATGACGATTGATCTGAAGGGGAAACGCGGCCTGGTCATGGGGGTCGCCAATGAACGGTCGATCGCCTGGGGCATCGCGAAGGCGCTGCATGACGCGGGGGCCGAGCTGGCCTTCACCTATCAGGGGGAAGCCTTCGGCAAGCGGGTCGAGCCGCTGGCGGCCAGTGTGGGGTCGGATTTCCTTGTGGATGTCGATGTGACCGACGACGCCTCGCTCGACGCGGCGTTCGGGGCGCTGGCGGCGCGCTGGCCGTCGATCGACTTCGTGGTCCATGCCATCGCCTATTCCGACAAGTCGGAACTGACGGGGCGGTTCCTGAACACGAGCCGGGCGAACTTCAAGCATTCGATGGATATCAGCGCCTATTCCTTCATCGAGGTGGCGCGGCGCGCCTATCCGCTGATGAAGGATGCGGGCGGGACGCTCATCACGCTGACCTATCAGGGCAGCATGAAGGTGGTCCCGAACTACAACGTGATGGGCGTGGCGAAGGCCGCTTTGGAGGCCGCGACGCGGTATCTGGCCAATGATCTCGGCCCCGAAGGCATCCGCGTGAACGCGATCAGCCCGGGGCCGATGAAGACGCTGGCGGGCGCGGCCATCGGGGGCGCGCGCAAGACCTACAAGCACACGGAAGCCAACGCACCCCTGCGGTCGAACGCCACGCTCGAGGCGGTGGGGGGCACGGCGGTCTGGCTGGTGTCGGATGCGGGCGCCTTCACCACGGGCGAGATCGTGCATGTGGACGGCGGCTATCACGTGCTGGGCATGCCGCAGTCGGAAAACATCTGACCACGGAAGCCTCCGCGCCTTATTTTTGCCGATCTTCGCGGGCAGCCTGTTTGCAGGTTCGGACAACAGGGCAGGCAAGGCCATGGCGCAGCGTGACGATATCGAAGAGATCGACCGCAAGGGCGGGACGGCGTTCCGCTGGGTCGCACGCATCCTGATCATGGCCTGCGGGCTGATGATCGGGCTGGTCGTGCTGTCGGACCCGCGGGTCACCGGGGCCGCGCGGGATGCGCTGGCCGGGATGCAGGGGAACGACGTGGTCGTCACGCGTCAGGACACCGAAGCAGCCTTTCCCGGCCTGATCGCGTCGGCACCGTTGATCGTGCCCGAAGCCGCGCCCGATGAGACACCGCAGGAGGCCGCGCGCCCGCGCGTGTCGGTCCTGCCCGAAAGCCGGGTGAACGTGATCCGCCTGACGGACTGAGGCGGCGCGGTTGCCCCCTGCCCCGGCGGGGTGTGCCGGGGCAGGCGACGCCTGAGATCAGGCGATCTCGACCAGTTCGATGGCGAAGGTGAGATCGCGGCCCGCAAGCGGGTGATTGGCGTCGAGCGTCACCTGCGTTTCGGTGACCTCCACCACGGTGACGGGGATGACCTGGCCTTCGGGCGTCTGCATCTGCAGCGCGGTGCCGATGTCGAGCGGGATTTCCGGCGGGATGCCTTCGCGCAGCACGGACTGACGCATGGCGGGGTCGATGGGGCCATAGGCCTCGGTGCTGGCGACCTCGACGGTCTTCTTCTCGCCCACTTCCATGCCAGGCAGCGCCCGGTCGAGGCCGGAGATGATCTGGCCCGAGCCGACCTCGAACTGCAGGGGGTCGCGGCCTTCGGAGCTGTCGAAGACGGTTCCGTCGGTCAGGGTGCCTGTGTAGTGGATGCGCACGGTGTCGCCGGTCTTGACTGTTGTCATGTCTTTCCCTTCCGGGTCCGGGTTCCGGTCTGGGCGCGCAGGGAAGGCCCCCAGCGCCCGCGATAAGGGGTCAGACTGGTCAAGGCGGCCGGGGATGTAAACCCGAAAGGGCGGATTGCGGATTCCGGCCGCTTCGGCTTTCCGCGCGCGGCACCTTGTGCTTAAGGTCGCGCGGAAGGGAGGGCCCCCATGCCAATCACCACCTGCGTCTTCGATGCCTATGGCACCCTGTTCGACGTGAACGCCGCCGCGCGGCAGGCCGCCGGGGAGGGCCGGTTTCCGGCGCTGGCCGAGGTCTGGCCGCAGGTCGCGCGCGACTGGCGGCTGAAGCAGTTGCAATACACCTGGCTGCGCGCGGTCGCCGGGCGGCATGCGGATTTCTGGCAGGTGACGCAGGACGGGCTGGACTGGGCGCTGGAGGCGGGCGGCCTGTCCGATCCGGCGCTGCGGCAGCGGCTGCTGGACCTGTACCGGGAATTGCAGGCCTATGAGGAAGTGCCCGCGATGCTGGCCGCACTCAAGGCGGGGGGGCTGAACACCGCGATCCTGTCGAATGGCGCGCCCGGGATGCTGGCGGGCGCGGTCGCGTCGGCGGGGATCGGGGGCGTGCTGGACGACGTGCTGTCGGTCGAAAGCGTGGGCGTCTTCAAGCCGCATGACAGCGTCTACGATCTGGTGGGCGCGCGGTTCGGCTGCGCGCGGGACGAGGTGCTCTTTGTGTCGTCGAACGGCTGGGACGCGGCGGCGGCGGCCGGTTACGGCTTTACCACCGTCTGGGTCAACCGGGCGGGCGACCCGCAGGACAGGCTTTGGGCCGCGCCGGGGCATGTGCTGCCGACGCTGCACGATATTCCGAAACTGGCGGGGGTCTGAGATGGCGCATTTTTCATCCAGCGATGGCCTGCAGCTCTGGTACGAGGACGAAGGCGACGGCCTGCCCGTTCTCTGCCTGTCGGGGCTGACGCGCACGACGCGGGATTTCGACTATGTCGCGCCGCATCTGGCGGATTGCCGGATGATCCGGATGGATTACCGGGGGCGGGGCAAATCCGACTGGGCGAAGGATTACCGGGAGTATGCGCTGCCGGTGGAAATCCGCGATGCGCTGGAACTGATGGATCATCTGGGGGTGGCGCGCTTCGCGATCCTCGGCACCTCGCGCGGGGGTCTGAACGCGATGGGCATGGCTGTGGCC
>CAZNMV010000103.1:9079-9164 GCA_964573835.1 uncultured Aestuariivita sp.
TGATCCGGATGGATTACCGGGGGCGGGGCAAATCCGACTGGGCGAAGGATTACCACGACTACGCGCTGCCGGTGGAAATCCGCGA
>CAZNMV010000104.1:0-9160 GCA_964573835.1 uncultured Aestuariivita sp.
GCCGCCGCTGCCCTTGGAACCGCCGCGCGTACCGCCGCTGCCCTTGGAGCCGCCGCGAGTGCCGCCGCTGCCCTTGGAGCCGCCGCGTGTGCCGCCCGAGCCCTTGCCCCGACCGCCGCGTGTGCCGCCGGAACCGCGTGTGCCGCCCGATCCACGGGTGCCGCCGCTTCCCTTGTTCCTGCCGCGCGTGCCGCCCGAACCCTTGCCGCGCCCGCCCCGCGTGCCGCCCGATCCGCGGCCGCCGCCAGACCCGCGCGTGCCGCCGCTGCCGTCGGCGTCGTCGTCGTCATGGGGCTGGGTCTGGCCCTTGCCGCCCGCGCCCTTGCCGCCGCCGTTGCCATCCACATGTTTGGCGAACTTGCCGGAATACCAGTTGCTGAATTCCTCACCCTCAACACCACCGTTATGATAGGTGGACGACTTGCCGAAACCGAAACGCGCCATACTAACCTCTCGCTGAACAAAAGCCGGTTTCCCGGACGCTCCGCAAAACCCGCAGGGCCGGGGATCAAGCTGGCAGCCTTTGTCAGCGCCCTGATTTCACCAAGTTTTTTCGTCTCCAGGTCACGGTTTCACCCGATTTCAGCCATGATCGCGGCGACAGTCGGTGACGCGGCCGGGGCACTGTCGCGCAAGCAGAAACGGGACTTATGTGAAGACCCGCGGCCTGTCCGAATCAGGTCCTTGTCCCGGCATTGCCATGATTCGGCCCTCATGCCGCCGCAGGGTCCGTGCAGGCTGCGGGTTCGTCCCGACTGTCTCCACACCAGCGGAAACGCCATGACCGACAAGACTTCCGACCCCCTCAGCCACATCCGGGCGGCCGCAGAAGCGCATTTCGGCGCCCCGGTCCTGCGCATCGAAACACCCGGCGGATCGGCGCGTGCCTCGTGCCGGGTCGTGTTCGAAGACCGCACAATCATCGCCACCCACCGCGTCAACTTCCGCCGCACCCATCTCGAGGCGATGGTCCTCAAGGATCTGTCTGACCGCTGCGATGCGGTGCCGAAGTTCCTTGGGCTGCGCGACGATACTTTGTTCCAGGGGGATGTGGGGCGGCACCGGCTGAACGTGGTGGCCGCGAAGGCCGACGAGATCGCGGCGGAAGACCTGGCCGATCAGGCGGTGGGCGCGATCTTCGCCTACCAGATCGCCGCGCGCGACCTGTCCGATCGGTTGCCTCTGCCGCCGCTTGGCGCCTCCGAGACCTGGGTCGACGGGCTGGTGGGCGCGGTCGATGTCCTGCGCCCGATGGGCCCCGGCCTGCCGCGTTCTTTCGACCGGACCATCCTGGCCGAAATCCTGATGACCAAGCCGCGTCGCTTTGTGAAATGGGATTGCCGGTCGGGCAATGCCGCGCTTGACGATGCGGGCACGCTGCGCTGGTTCGATTTTGAGTATTGCGGCCTGCGCCACGGGGCCGAGGATTTCGCCTGGCTTATCGCGGACGAGGTCTGGCCCGTGCCCCCCGCCACCATGATCGCGGTGCTGCGCGACAATTACCGCGACCATTTCGACGAAGGCTTCGACGATTGGCTTGCCTACCTGTCGTTCTACACCGTCTTTCATGCGCTGCAGCGGCTGCGGCTCATCGTGGACGAGGTGAAGGCGCGCGGCTGGAAATCTAAGACGCGCATCCGCGACCGCGACGACGTGGGCATTCACCCCGAATTCGCCGCCGCCCTGTGTGCGACGGGTGCTTTCTTCGCCGACCGCGACCGCCGCACCGCCGGTCTGGTTCCGGCGTTCCAGGCCGCGCAGTCCCGGTTCCTGCGCCTTCTCGAAAAGAAGCAGGTCGCCTGAGGCGTCCCTCTCGCCAATTCCGGGCCATGGGATTAGAGCATCCCCATGGCCCAGATCGAATCCCTGTTCGTCACCCGTCTCTACCGCGCCGCGTTGTCGGATCACGGCCCCGCCGTGGACGCCGACGAACTCGAGGCGTCGTGCTATTCCATCGCCGAGGATGACGAAGCCGGGCAGACCTGGTCCGAAGAGAACGGATATCCCGGCTATACCTCTTATGCTTCACTGAGCGATCTGCCGTGGCGCTTTCCGGTCTTCGCGGAACTGGTCAAGGCACTCGATGCCCATGTCGCGGCTTTCGTGCGCGATCTCGACTTTGATCTCGACGGGCGCGCGTTGAAGCTGGAAGATCTCTGGATCAACATCCTGCCCGAAGGCGGGATGCATTCGGGGCATATCCATCCGCATTCCGTCATCTCGGGCACGACCTATGTCGCGGTGCCCGACGGCGCAGGCGCGATCCGGTTCGAGGACCCGCGCCATGCCATGATGATGGCCGCCCCCGCCCGTGCCAAAAGCGCGCGCCGCGAATTGCAGCCCTTTATCTATATCGCGCCCACGCGGGGCGAGGTGCTGCTCTGGGAAAGCTGGCTGCGCCACGAAGTGCCCCTTAACCGGTCGGAAGACGACCGCATCAGCGTCAGTTTCAACTACAGCTGGTCATGACCGTTCGGCGCTCTTCCGGCGCGCCGGGTGATATGCGACAGTTTCCCGTCTTGGTTTGGTAATGGGTTGTCGCGCGTGGACATGAGTTTCATCACCGAGGGCTGGATGGGGCATCTGTCTTACCTGCTGCTCGTGTTCTCGATGTTGATGCGGCGGATGTTGTGGCTGCGGTTGTTCGTCACCGCCTCGGCGGTGGCAGGGGTGCTGTTCGACGGGCCCTGGCTGCAGAACTGGGTCGGTGTCTTCTGGCAGGCGCTTCTGGTTGTCGTGAACCTGGCCGAGATGTTCATCCTGTGGCGCAACGATCGCCGCGCCACCTTCAGCCCAGAGGAACAGACTTTCCGGACAGCACTGCTTGCCGGTCTCACCCCGGGGCAGGCGCGCAGCTTTCTGGACCGCGGCCGGTGGGAGATGCTGACCCCCGGCACCGTTCTCACCCGCGAGGGCGAGACCCCGGAATACCTCAGCTACATCGCCTCGGGCGAGGTCCGCGTCGAAACCGGCGCGCGCCTGTTGCGCATCGTCGAAAGCGGCCATTTCATCGGAGAGATGTCGCTCATCGGCGACGACAAGGCGACGGCGACCACACGGATGCAGGGGCAGGGCCGCGTCTGGCGGATCGAACGGCCCAAGGTCGAACGCCTGCGCGAAACCACCCCGGCGGTCATGTCGGTGCTCGAAGCCGCCTTCGCCCGCGACATGCGCGTCAAGATCGTGTTCCAGAACACGCAAGGCGGGGTGGCCCGCGAAGATTTGCCCGGAAAACCCCCGTCGTATATTTGAACATGTATCCGTGAGAGGGGCAGCCACGTTAGAGACCAAGATCCGCAAGGTCGGCAAATCGCCCGTGATCACGCTCAGCACCGAGATGCTGGCTGTTCTCGACGCGAAGGAGGGCGTACCGGCCTCGTCGCCGCCTTCACCTTCCTGCGCCTGAACGGGTCTCCGCGGCGTCCCGATCCGGTAACCGGTGTGCGCCGAATGGAAGACCTCGCCTCGGGCGCACTGACCGAGAGTGACTTCGCCGCATGGCTGCGGTTCCTGCCGCCGCCCGGGTCTTGACCAACCCCTGAAACAAATGGGTTGCCAGTCCCGGGGAAGCCGCCTATATGGCGCCTTCATCATGAACTCCACGGGAATCAACGTGACCCGCTATCGGGGCGTTCCTGTGATGTTGAAAGGACAAGGGCGCAATGAACGCCAGCGAACTTCGTGACAAGACCCCCGACCAGCTTCGGGAAGAGCTTGTAAAGCTCAAGAAGGAAGCCTTCAACCTGCGCTTCCAGCAGGCCACCGGCCAGATCGAGAATACCGCCCGCATGCGCACCGTGCGCCGGAGCGTGGCACGTGTCATGACCGTGCTGAACGAAAAAGCCGCCGCGGCTGCGCAGTAAGGAGAGACCGGATGCCCAAGCGAATCCTGCAAGGCGTCGTGACCTCCGACGCGAACGCCCAGACAATCACCGTGCTGGTGGAACGCCGTTTCACCCACCCGGTTCTTAAGAAGACCATCCGCAAGTCCAAGAAGTACCGGGCTCACGATGAGAAGAACGCCTTCAAGACCGGCGACACCGTCCGCATTCAGGAATGTGCGCCGAAATCGAAGACGAAACGCTGGGAGGTGCTGGAGGCCTGATCCTTCGCACCATCCGGTTTGATCGAAACCCTGGGGGACAGGCAAGAACAGCCCCCAAAGGTCGGGAGAAACCAACATGATCCAGATGCAGACCAATCTGGATGTCGCTGACAACTCCGGCGCACGCCGGGTGCAGTGCATCAAGGTTCTGGGCGGTTCCAAGCGCAAATATGCGTCCGTGGGCGACATCATCGTCGTCTCGGTGAAGGAAGCGATCCCGCGCGGCCGCGTGAAGAAGGGCGATGTCCGCAAGGCTGTCGTCGTGCGCACCGCCAAGGAAGTCCGCCGTGAAGACGGCACGTCGATCCGCTTCGACCGCAACGCCGCCGTCATCCTCAACAACAACAACGAACCGGTCGGCACCCGTATCTTCGGGCCGGTGGTTCGCGAGCTGCGCGCGAAGAACTTCATGAAGATCATCTCGCTCGCGCCGGAGGTGCTGTGATGGCTGCGAAACTGAAGACCGGTGACAAGGTCGTCATCCTGACCGGCAAGGACAAGGGCAAGGAAGGCACGATCCTGTCCGTCAACCCCAAGGCCGGCAAGGCCGTGGTCGACGGGCTGAACATGGCCATCCGCCACACCCGCCAGAGCGCGCAGAACCAGGGCGGCCGCCTGCCCAAGGCGATGCCGATCGACCTGTCGAACCTGGCCCTGATCGATGCAAACGGCAAACCCACCCGCGTCGGCTTCCGCATGGAAGGCGACAAGAAGGTGCGCTTCGCCAAGACCACGGGGGACGTGATCGATGCTTGATTCCGCAACCTATACCCCGCGCCTGAAGGCCCTCTACCGCGAGACGATCCGCCCCGCGATGAAAGAGGAATTCGGCTACAAGAACGACATGCAGATCCCGCGCCTGGACAAGATCGTCCTGAACATCGGCTGCGGGGCCGAAGCCGTTCGCGACAGCAAGAAGGCGAAGTCGGCTCAGGAAGACCTGACCGCCATCGCCGGCCAGAAGGCGCTCGTCACCAAGGCGAAGAAGTCGATCGCAGGCTTCCGCGTCCGTGAAGGCATGCCTCTGGGCGCCAAGGTCACGCTGCGCGGCAACCGGATGTACGAATTCCTCGACCGCCTGGTCACCGTGGCGATGCCGCGCATCCGCGACTTCCGCGGCGTCCCGGGCAAGAGCTTCGACGGCCGCGGCAATTATGCCATGGGCCTGAAGGAGCACATCGTGTTCCCCGAGATCGACTTCGACAAGGTCGACGAGGTCTGGGGCATCGACATCATCATCGGCACCACGGCACAGACCGACGCCGAAGCCAAGGCGCTGTTGAAGGCCTTCAACATGCCGTTCAACAGCTGACGCCGGGGGAACTGACTTATGGCCAAGAAATCCATGATCGAACGCGAACTGAAGCGTCAGCGTCTGGTGGAACAATACGCCGCCAAGCGCGCTGCCCTGAAGGCAATCGCCAACGATGAAACCAAACCGATGGAAGAGCGCTTCAAGGCCCGCCTGAAGCTGGCGAAGCTGCCGCGCAATTCCTCGCCCACCCGCCTGCACAACCGCTGCCAGCTGACGGGGCGTCCTCACGCCTATTACCGCAAGCTCAAGGTCAGCCGGATCGCGCTGCGCGAACTGGGTTCGGCCGGGCAGATCCCCGGTCTCGTGAAGTCGAGCTGGTAAGGGAGGGCATGATATGAACGATCCTATCGGCGATATGCTCACCCGCATCCGCAACGCCCAGATGCGCGGCAAGTCGAGCGTGATCACCCCGGCTTCCAAGCTGCGGGCCTGGGTTCTCGACGTGCTGCAGTCCGAAGGCTACATCCGTGGCTACGAGGCCTCCACCGACACCGCGGGTCACCCGACCCTGCGGATCGAGCTGAAGTATTACGAAGGCCAGCCGGTCATCCGTGAACTCAAGCGCGTCTCGAAGCCCGGCCGCCGCGTCTATATGGGCGTGAAGGACATCCCCAGCATCCGCAACGGTCTTGGCGTGTCGATCGTGTCGACGCCCAAGGGTGTCATGTCGGATGCAAGCGCACGCGCGGCCAATGTCGGCGGCGAAGTGCTCTGCACCGTGTTCTGAGGGAGGACTGGCAATGTCTCGTATCGGGAAGAAACCGGTCACCCTGCCCAGCGGCGTGACCGCCAGCGTGTCGGGCCAGACGGTCGAAGTGAAGGGTCCCAAGGGTGCCCGCAGCTTCACCGCCACCGACGATGTGACCATCGCCGTGGGCGAGGGCGCCGTGACAGTGACCCCGCGCGGCAAGTCGAAGCGTGCCCGCCAGCAGTGGGGCATGTCGCGCACCATGGTTCAGAACCTGGTGACCGGCGTGACCACCGGCTTCAAGCGGGAACTGGAAATCCAGGGCGTGGGTTACCGCGCGCAGCTGCAGGGCACCGTGCTGAAGCTGAACCTGGGCTACAGCCACGATGTCGATTTCCAGACGCCGGCCGGTGTGACCATCACCGCGCCCAAGCAGACCGAAATCGTCGTGGAAGGCATCGACCAGCAGCTGGTCGGCGAAACCGCAGCTAAGATCCGCGAATGGCGCGCGCCCGAGCCCTACAAGGGCAAGGGCATCCGCTACAAGGATGAGTATATCTTCCGCAAGGAAGGCAAGAAGAAGTAAGGACCGAAGGTTATGGCAAACAGCAAGAGAGAACTGTTCCTCAAGCGCCGCCTGCGCGTCCGGAACAAACTTCGCAAGGTCAACTCGGGTCGCGTGCGGCTCAGCGTGCACCGTTCGAACAAGAACATCTCGGCGCAGCTCATCGACGATGTGCGCGGCGTGACGCTGGCTTCGGCCTCGACGCTGGAAACGGCGCTGGGCATGGTCGGCAAGTGCACCGTCGAAGCGGCGACCAAAGTGGGCGCGGCGATCGCCGAACGCGGCAAGGCCGCCGGTGTGACGGAAGCCTATTTCGACCGCGGCGGGTTCCTGTTCCACGGTCGCGTGAAGGCTCTGGCCGATGCGGCGCGCGAAGGCGGGCTGAAGATCTGATCGGGATGGGTGCAAGCCACCCATCCTGCATATCCGAACGCGGAGACGGCTTCGTCCGTCTCGATGATCCGGGCCTTCGGGCACCAAGGATCGACCAAACCGGCGCCGACTCCGCGCCAAGACCTGGAAGGACTGTCTGATGGCAGAACGTGAAAACCGCCGCCCGCGCCGCGATCGCGAAGAGGCGGCACCCGAATTCGCCGATCGTCTTGTCGCGATCAACCGCGTGTCGAAGACCGTGAAGGGCGGCAAGCGCTTCGGGTTCGCCGCACTCGTCGTCGTCGGCGACCAGAAGGGTCGTGTCGGCTTCGGCAAGGGCAAGGCCAAGGAAGTGCCCGAGGCGATCCGCAAGGCAACCGAACAGGCCAAGCGCGGCATGATCCGCGTGCAACTGCGCGAAGGCCGCACGCTGCACCACGACATGGAAGGCCGCCATGGCGCCGGCCGCGTCGTGATGCGCGCCGCACCGGAAGGCACCGGGATCATCGCGGGTGGTCCGATGCGCGCCGTGTTCGAGATGCTGGGCATCAAGGACGTTGTGTCCAAGTCGCTCGGCTCGCAGAACCCCTACAACATGATCCGCGCCACCATGGACGGCCTGAAGAAGGAACAATCGCCCCGTTCCGTCGCGCAGCGCCGCGGTAAGAAAGTGGCCGACATCCTGCCCAAGCGCGAAGACGCGCCCGCAGACGTGACCGAGGAGGCCTGAGACCCATGGCAAAGACCATCGTCGTCAAGCAGATCGGCTCGCCGATCCGCCGCCCCGCCAAGCAGCGTGCAACGCTGATCGGCCTGGGCCTCAACAAGATGCACAAGACGCGCGAACTGGAAGATACGCCCAGCGTGCGCGGCATGGTGAACTCGATCCCCCATCTGGTCGAGATCGTCGAGGAAAAGGGCTGAGGCGCAAACCGCCCCGGTCGTCAAGACATCAGACGCCCCGGCCCAGTGCCGGGGCGTTCGCGTTCCGGGGTCAGGCCACCGCGCTTTGGCCACGGGTCTCGTCGCCCCACCAGGGCAGATCGAGATCCAGAACCCGGGAAAGCCGCACCCGCGTCCGCGGGTGGTCGCTGTCGATCACGGCAAAGCAGCGGTCCGCGCCGAAGGCGACGTGCATCGCGTCGTAGTGGTTTTCGATCCAGGCCAGCACCATCTGGTCGAACTTCGCCGACCCCGCAGGCAGCCCGGGCGCGCCCCACCGCGTGAGCCGCTCGCGGAAATCCGTATGTCGGTCGATGTCGTCCAGAATGTCGTCGGCGCGGCGCCGGAACAGCACGAAGGCGCAGTCCGGGTGATATTCCCGCACCATGCGCAGCAGCGACAGGTCCATCTGCGGCCAGAACGACCCCTGATCGTTCACCACATCCGCCTGCGTCACCGCGTCATAGGCGCCGAAGGCGGCCAGCGGATCCTTGCGCAACAGGTAGTCGCGATACATCACCTGACCGACATGCAACTTGAGGTCAGGCGCATACCAGTTGGCGCAGCGCAGGCCCGCCTTCTTCAGCGCCTTGGGAAGGGTGTCCTGACCCAGCCGGGGAAGCCCGATGTTCAAAAGTCTCATGCTGATGCCTCTGCTCTGAAAGCGCTTGTCGTCGCGCGATTTGCTCCAGTCTAACCGCAACCGGTGGTGGTGATCAATCTTTCGCTGTCGCGTGACGCTGCCGCAAGATTGCGGTTGCGCGACGGCAGCCGCGGCGGCATTCTGCAGCGAGGGAGGACAGTAAGCATGCTTACGGATATCGGCCGGTTCGATCTGAATGCCATCGGGCCCGACTTCATCGAGAACCCGCATCCCACACTGCACTGGTTGCGCGAACACGCGCCCGTTCACCGCAATGCGGACGGGTCGGTCTATCTCACGCGCTATGACGATGTGCTGAAGGTCTATCAGTCGCGTGACATGCTGTCGGACAAGAAGGTCGAGTTCGGCAAGAAATTCGGCCAGTGCCCGCTTCAGCAGCATCACACGACCAGCCTGATCTTCAACGATCCGCCCTATCACACGGTGGTGCGCAAGCTGATTTCCGGCGCCTTCACCCCGCGCAAGCTGGCCGAGTTCGAACCGCTGATCGAAGGGATCGTCGACCGGCT
>CAZNMV010000105.1:0-9153 GCA_964573835.1 uncultured Aestuariivita sp.
GCCGACGATCTCGACGAAGCGCACGCGACAGTTCGAGGAGTTCGCATCAATCGTGATCACGCAGGGCTGGCCACGCAGCAGCGCGCCACAGGTCTGGGTCGTCTGCACGGTGAAGTCGGTGGCGAAACTGACCTCGGTCGTATCGCCGGTGTCATCCGACAGGACCGGAGTGGATGCGAGGGAAAATGCGGCAAAGGCCGCACACAGCGTGGCACGCAGGTGGTTCATCTTGATGTCCCCAGTTGGCTTTGTATCTGCTTTTTTCGAAACGCTAAGTGCGGCTGGTTGCATCTGTCAACAATTCACACACGCAAAGAGAGAGCTGCTCGCGCAGACCTGCTGCACCCGCTCGTCATGCCGCGACATGGAAACGTGACGCGCAAGATGCGGCAAATGCCGCGATCCGGCTTTCCCTTTCCGCGTCTGACCCTATGCTCCGCCGCAAACCACAGCCGAGACCCGTCATGACCACCGATCCCCTTGTCGTCTTCACCCCGTCCGGCAAACGCGGCCGCTTTCCCGTCGGCACCCCGGTCCTGACCGCGGCGCGCCAGCTTGGGGTCGATCTCGATTCCGTCTGCGGCGGGCGCGGCATCTGTTCCAAGTGCCAGATCACGCCCAGCTACGGCGAATTCTCCAAGCACGGCGTGACCGTGTCCGAAGACGCCCTGTCGGACTGGAATTCGGTCGAGGAACGTTACAAGTCCAAACGCGGGCTGAAGGAAGGCCGCCGCCTCGGCTGCCAGGCCTGCGTGCAGGGCGACGTGGTCATCGACGTGCCGCCCGAAAGCCAGGTGCACCGTCAGGTCGTGCGCAAGGCGGCCAGCATCCGCGCCATCACGATGGACCCGGCCACAAGGCTCTACTTTGTCGAGGTCGAGGAACCCGACATGCATTCGCCCACGGGCGATCTGGAACGCCTTGCACGCGCGCTGCGCGAACAATGGGGGATCGAGGGCGCGACGGCCGATTTCTCGCTTCTCTCCCGCCTGCAGCCGGTGCTGCGCAAGGGCAAATGGCAGGTCACCGTGGCGCTTTACCGCGACCACCGGGGGGGCGCGCCGAAGATCGTCGAGATCTGGCCCGGCCTGCATGACGGCGGGCTGTTTGGTTTGGCGATCGATCTGGGCTCCACCACCATCGCTGCGCATCTCACCGATCTCGATACCGGCGAGGTCGTCGCCTCCTCGGGTCTCATGAACCCGCAGATCCGCTTCGGCGAGGATCTGATGAGCCGCGTCTCCTACGCCATGATGAACCCCGGCGGCGACCGCGAAATGACCCGTGCGGTGCGCGAGGCGCTGAACGATCTGGCCGGCAGCATCGCGGGCGAGGCCGGGATCGACCCCGCCCTCATCGTCGAGATGGTCTTTGTCTGCAACCCGGTCATGCACCACCTTCTGCTTGGCCTGGACCCCGTTGAACTGGGCCAGGCGCCCTTTGCGCTGGCGACGTCCTCCTCGCTCACCATTCCCGCGCGCGATCTCGACCTCACCGCCATCAACCCGCGCGCGCAGGTCTATGTCCTGCCCTGCATCGCGGGCCATGTGGGCGCCGACGCCGCCGCCGTGGCGCTGTCGGAAGAACCGGGCAAATCCAAGGACCTCGTCCTCATCGTCGACGTGGGCACCAACGCGGAAATCCTTCTGGGCAACACCACCCGCGTTCTGGCCTGTTCGTCACCCACCGGACCGGCGTTTGAGGGCGCGCAGATCAGCGCGGGCCAGCGCGCCGCGCCGGGGGCCATCGAGCGGATCGAGATCGACCCGGTCACCAAGGACCCCCGCTTCCGCGTCATCGGCTGCGATCTCTGGTCCGACGATCAAGGCTTCGCCGAGGCGACGGCAGCGACCGGCATCACCGGTATCTGCGGATCGGGCATCATCGAGGCGGTGGCCGAAATGCGCATGGCGGGCCTTCTCGACGACAGCGGCCTGATCGGATCGGCGGAACAGACCGGCACGGCCCGGTCGATCCCCGAAGGCCGCACGCATGCCTACCTGATCCATGACGCCAGCGCCGACGGCGGCCCGCGCATCACCGTGACCCAGGGCGACATCCGCGCAATCCAGCTTGCCAAATCCGCGCTTTACGCGGGCGCGCGCCTTCTGATGGACGAAATGGGCGTCGACCGCGTTGACCGCGTCGTGCTGGCCGGTGCCTTCGGTGCCCATATCAGCCCCAAGCACGCCATGGTGCTGGGCATGATCCCCGACGCGCCGCTTGACCGTGTCACGAGCGCGGGCAACGCCGCCGGCACCGGCGCGCGCATCGCGCTTTGCAACGTCGCCGCGCGGGCCGAGATCGAACGCGTCGTGGGCGAGATCACCAAGGTCGAAACCGCGATCGAGCCGCGCTTTCAGGAACATTTCGTCAACGCCAACGCCATCCCCCACAAGACCGACCCCTTCCCCGATCTGGAGAAAATCGTCACCTTGCCGAAGGTCAGCTTCAACACCGGCGGCCGCGGCGGCGATGGCGAAGGGCGCAGACGGCGCAGGGCATGACCAACACCGATCAAGCAACTTTCTGGACCGAAGAGGCAGGCCCCAAATGGGTGCGCCATCAGGTGGCGATGGATGCGCTGCTGGCGCCGGTGACAGAGCTGGTGCTGTCCCATGCCGGGCTTGTCCCGGGCATGGGGGTCGTCGACATCGGATGCGGCGCGGGGGCGAGCACGCGGGCGGCGGCGGCGCGGGTGGCCCCCGGGGGCCGGGTGCTGGGCGTCGACGTGTCGGACACGCTTTTGGAGGCCGCGCGGGCGCAAGGCGGTGCGGATTACCTCAAGTCCGACGCGCAGTCCGATGATTTAGAATATTTTTCCTTTGATGCCGCGATCTCGCGTTTCGGGGTGATGTTCTTCGACGACACGGCGGCGGCGCTGGCCAACATCGCCCGCGCACTGCGCCCCGGGGCGCGCGCCACCTTCGCCGCCTGGGGCCCCGCGCCGCAAAACCCGTTCTTCCTGATCCCGGCGGGCGTTGCGCGCGACCATTTCGGCCCGCAGCCCAAGACCGACCGCACCCTCCCCGGCCCCTTCGCCTGGGAAGACGCCAGCCGCGTCACCGGCTTCTTCGCGGCCGCGGGCTGGGGTGACGTCACGGTCACGCCCATGCCCCTCACCCTCGACGCTTTGGACGCGGATGCGATGGCCGACCTCGCGCTCGCCATCGGCCCGGCCGAGGTGGCGTTGCGCCGCGAAAACGGCGGGGCGGAGGATGCGCGCGCGCTCCGCGAGCGCCTGCTTGCCGCCTATGCCCCCACCGGCGGCGCGGTGACGGCTGTCATCAACCTCGTGCAGGCCCGCACCCCTTGACGCATGACCGCCTGCCGCGTATCTCAGCCGCCGAGCGCGCGGGTATGGTGAAAAGGTATCACGAAAGCTTCCCAAGCTTCAGTTGAGGGTTCGATTCCCTCTACCCGCTCCAGCCCCCTCCCCCTTGAACTTCGCCCTTCGCGCGCCCGCGCGAATGCCCCTATGATCACCCCATCGGCAAGGGAGGCAGCGATGACCGCGACCGTGACAGTGACCCCGGAGGAGGCGCGCGCCCTGATCCACGACGCGCTGACCGGCGCGGGGCTGGCGGGATGCCACGCGGGCTATTTCACCGACGCCATCCTCGACACCGAGCTGTCGGGGCTGGAGGGGCACGGGTTCTACTGGCTGCAATATTACTGCGCCCATCTGCAAAGCGGAAAGGTCGATGGCCGGGCGGAACCGGTGGTCGAGACGCTGTCACCGTCGGCCTTCCGGGTCGATGCGCGCCACGGCTTTGCCCACCCCGCGATCGAGGCGGGGTTCCGCGCGCTGATCCCGGCGGCACGGGCGCAGGGGATCGCCGCGATGGGGGTCTTCAACTCCTACAACGCGGCGACGCTTGGCTATCACACCGGGGTGCTTGCCCGCGCCGGGCTGGTGGCGCTGGGGGCCACGAATTCGGTGCCCGCCATCGCGCCGGTGGGCGGGCGGACGCCGGTCATCGGGACGAACCCGATGTCCTTCGCCGTGCCGGGCGATAAGGGCGAGATCGCCTTTCTCATCGACCAGTCGGCCTCGGCCGTGGCCTGGACGGCGGTCAAACGCGCCGCGGAAGAGGGCCGACCGATCCCGCCGGGCTGGGCGCTTGACACGCAAGGCCGCGACACGACCGATGCGGCGGCGGGGTTGGCCGGGTCGATGGCGCCCGCCGGCGGGGTCAAGGGGTTCTCCATCGGGCTGATCGTCGAGGTGCTCTGCGCCGCCGTCGCGGGCGGGTCGCTTGGCCCCGACATGGGGTCTTTCACCGACAATGACGACCGCCCCATCGACAACGGCCAGTTCTTCATCGCGATCGACCCCAACCGCTTCTCGGGCGGCGTCTTCGGTGACAGGATCGGCGCGCTGACTGCCTCGATCCTGTCGCAGGAGGGCGCGCGCCTGCCCAACCAGCGGCGCGCGGCGAACATTGCGCGGCTGACGCGCGAGGGGCTGACCCTTGACGCGGGCCTCTACGCGCGGCTTCAGGCCTTCCGGTGAGCGCGCGCGGCCTTAAAGAGATCGCAGCGCTTTTTGCCCGGGTCGGCCTGCCGGAGAGGCCCGTGCAGCTGACTTCGCTGCAGGGCGGCTATCTCAACGAGGTGCTGCTGATTGAGACCGACACGCGCCGCTTCGTGCTGAAGTTTCTCGCCGAGGCAGATACAGGCACCCTGTTCCCCAACCTGCCCGAAGCCGAGGCCGAGGCGGCGCGCCGACTTGCGGGGCTGGACGTGGCACCGGACCTCATCGGCTACTGGCCGGACGCGCGCGCCATCGCCTGCGACTTCGTCGAAGGCGGCACATGGTCGGGCGACGTGGCGGCGGTCGCAGACCTTCTTCTGCGCAAGGAAGCCGCCGATCCCGCCGGGTTCCGCGCCGTGCCACTGACCCCGCACGCGATCCTGGCCGAGGGTGCTGCGCTGTTCGCCCGTGCGCCGGGCGTGACCCCGCCGCCCTGCCCTGCCCCCGTCGACCTGCCCCCGCCTGCGCGCCTGTCGCTCATCCACACAGATATCGGGCCTGCGAACCTGATCGGCGCGGGCGCGGGCCTGCGGCTGATCGACTGGCAATGCCCGGCGGCGGGGGATCCTTGCGAGGATATCTACAGCTTCCTCTCGCCCGCCTTCCAGATCCTGTCGGGCCGCGCGCCCCTGTCACCGGGCGACCGCGCCGCCTTCTTCACGGCGCTGGACCGGCCCGATCTGCAGGCCCGCCACCGGCAGCTTGAACCCTTCTATGCCTGGCGCATGGCGGGCTATTGCGCCATGCGCGCCGTCACCCACCCCGACGCGGAGATCCGCGCGCGGTATCGCCGCGCTCTCGACGCCGAAACCACGCTTCTTATGGGCTGAGCCATGCAGATCGACCTCACCATCCATTCCTTCAGCCTCTGGCACCACTTCGCCCATGTGCCGGGCTTCGACGCCATCGCCTTTGCCGATCTGGCGCGGCGCCACGGGCTGCAGGGCATCTCGCTCTCGCTCAACGATGCCAATTACCGCCATCTGGGGGGCCGGGACACCGCGCGCATGGACCGGCTGCGCGATCATCTGGGGGCGCATGGCCTCAGCCTCGAAGTCGACACGTCGGGCACCGCGCCCGCGCATATGCGCGCGATGCTCGCCGTCGCGGCGCGCATGGGGGCGGATACCTTGCGCACCTACACCCGGCATGCGGGCTCCCCGGAAGAGATGCTTGCCGCCACGCGCGACGATCTCGCCCAAGTCGTCGGGGAAGCGGAGCGCCTTGGCGTCACCATCGTGCTGGAAAACCATGAGGATTTCACCGGCCCCGAGCTTGCCCGCATCGTCGAAGGGGTGGGCCACCCGCGCCTTAAGGTCCTTTACGACTACGGCAATTCCCAGATGGTGCTGGAAGACCCGGATGCAGCACTCGATGCCGTGCTGCCACATGTCCATTCTGTGCATGTGAAGGACCACGTGATGATCCGCGCCGAAGATGCCGGGCAGCTGACCGTCGCAGGCGTGCCCATGGGCGACGGCAACCTGCCCATCGCGCGGCTGACCGAAAGGCTGCTGGCGCAAGGCCTTCGGCGGCTCACCTTCGAGAATGTCTGGGCCTACAGCGCGCCGATCCGCACCGGCCGCACCCCGCTCGCCGGGGTCGTCCTTGGCGAAGACAGCTTTGCCTATGCAAAGCCGCCCTTCGATCCCGGGCGCATCGTGCTCGACCGGTCCCGCCTGACGCCGGACGACCTTGTCCGGCTCGAGGCCCGCGCCCTGGAGCGCGGCCTTGACTGGTACAAGGGCGTCCTGCGCGATCTGGGCTGCACCGGGCGCTGGGTATGACCGCCCCCCTGGACGGTGCGATCCTCAGATGCTGTCCTTGACCCTGTCCCAGGTATTGGCGATGTGCTGGGCCATCGCCTGACCCAGCCGCTTGCCGTCCCGCGCCTTCAGCGCCGACACCATCACTTCGTGATCCTCGACCGCTCCGGCCCAGGAATCGGGTCTCTGGTTGCCGATGTAGCGGATCCGCTTCAGCCGCGCCTGCAGATTGCGCTGCATCTCCTGCAAGGTGTCGTTCTTGGACAGCTCGGTCAGGCGCGAATGGAACTCCTGGTTCAGCTTGTAATAGGGCATCCGGTCACGCGCCCGGTAATGCACAAGCATCCGGTTGTGCAGATCGACCAGCGCCTTGATCTCCTGATCGCTGGCCCTCTCGCAGGCCAGTTCTCCGGCCAGTTGTTCGAGATGGCCCAGCACCTCGAGCATGGCGAAGACATCCTCGGGGGTCAGCTTGCGCACCACGCTGCCCTTGGACGGGCGGACGATCAGGAGGCCTTCGGCGGCCAGCGTGCGCAACGCCTCTCGGAAGGGGGTGCGCGACACGCCCAGCTCGTCGATCAGGCTGGCCTCGTCGATTCGGCTGCCCGGTTCGAGAACGCCCTCGATGATCAGGTCGCGCACCCGGCTGACCACCTGGTCATGCAGGGAACGGTTGGTGATCGCCAGCGATGTATTCATGCCTAAAGCTCTGCGATGCCTCGATTTCCAAGATACGATCCCGGCAGCAAATACCCAACACGAAATTTCTTGTCATGTTATTTTTTGTTCTTGTATACAAAATACACAACGGCAGTCGGTCTCACGTCCGCCGTGATCGGAGGAGAAAACACACCCATGAAACATGTGAAACTCAGCCTGTCGGCTGCACTGCTGGCCTGCACCGTTTCGTTCGGGGCGGCACCGGCACAGGCCGATACCCTTATCGTCGCGGTCGGCGCCGCGTCGAACAGCCTGCAGGGCCGCAGCGCCGCCAAGTTCGCCGAAGACCTTCAGTCCGCCGTGGGCTCGGCCCACACGATCGAATTCTACGCGGATGGCCAGTTGGGAGACGAGAAGGAGCTGATGCAGAAGCTCCGCCTCGGGACTGTCCACTTCACGCTGATCTCGTCGATCATGACGAACGTGTCGCCCGAATTTGCCCTGTTCGACATGCCGTTCCTCGTGCAGGACCGCGCACATCTGAAGGCCATCAACGCCGAGATCGTGCAAGGCGAACTTGCGCCCAAGGCCGAGGCCGCCGGTCTCAAGGTCCTGTCGACCTGGGAGAACGGCTTCCGCCAGATCACCAACAGCACCCGCCCGATCAACACGCCCGCCGATCTGGCCGGGCTGAAGATCCGCACGCCCTCGTCCGAGTGGCGTCTGGCGATGTTCAAGGAATGGGGCGCGAACCCGACGCCGATGTCGTTCTCGGAGGTCTTCGTGGCGCTCCAGACCGGCACGATGGACGGCCAGGAAAACCCCCTGACCAACATCACCGGCGCCAATTTCCAGGAAGTGCAGAAATATCTGAGCCTGACCGGCCATGTCTATTCGCCGACCTATCTGACAAGCGGCGCGGATACCTGGAACGGCCTGCCCGATGACGTGAAGGCCGCGGTGGCCGAAGTGGCAGCCGTGGTTCAGGAATGGTCGCTCGCCGAAGGCGAAAAGGCCGACAACGAACTGGTCGACAAGGTGAAGGCGGCCGGCATGGAAGTGAACGTGGCCGACAAGGCCGCCTTCATCGCGGCCTCGGCCCCGGTCTACGAGGCCTTCTCGGCTCAGGTTCCGGGCGGCGCGGACCTCGTCGCGCGCGCGCAGGCGCTGGCCAAGTAAGCACAAAACCGCAAAGCCCGGGCCGCATCGCGCCCGGGCTTTCATGCCTGTATCGGGGGACAGCATGATCTCGCTCTTCGAGCGCATTCTTCTGCGCAGCCTCGAGGCCATCTGCCTCGTCCTGCTGCTGACGCTGACGGCAGCCGTCATCTACTCCACCACCGCCCGCTATTTCGGCGCCTCGCCGTCCTGGTACGACGAGATCGCCAGCGTGCTTCTGGCATGGCTGACCTATTTCGGCGCGACCTATGCGCTGTTCCTGCGCCAGCACATGAGCTTCGGCGGCATCGTCGCCGCCCTGCCCCGCGGCCCCGCGGTCGCACTTGCACTCTTCTCGGAGCTGCTCGTCATCGGGTTCTTCGCCATCGTCGCGTGGTACGGCAATGCCGTGCTTGCCGTGGCCAAGTGGGACAGCCTGCTCAGCCTGCGCTGGATGACGCTCGACATCGTGCAGTCCGTCATTCCCGTCACGGCCGTCCTGATGATCATCGGCACGCTTCTGACCCTGCCCCGCACGCTGCGTAACGCCGCCGCCGGCATCGACCAGGAACATGCCGAGATCGAACAGGCCATCGCCGAGGCCGAACGCGAGAACACCGCCCAGGATCGCCCGGAGGCAAAGACATGATCCTTCTTCTCACGGCTGGCGCGCTTATCTTCCTGATCCTGATCAACGTGCCGATCGCCCTCGCCATCGGGATGGTGGCGGTGGGCGGCTTCCTGTCGACCTCGGGGGCGAACAGCCTCTACGACATGGTCATCGCGCTTTATTCCGGGGCGACCAAGTTCCCCCTGATCGCGATCCCGCTGTTCATCCTTGCGGGCAACCTGATGAACACCTCGGGCATCTCGGTCCGGCTGATCAACTTCGTCTCGGCGCTGATCGGCTTCGTCCGCGGCGGGCTGGGGATGGTCAATATCGGGGTGTCGATGGTCTTCGCCGAAATCTCGGGCTCGGCCGTGGCGGACGTGGCCGCGACCGGCACCGTCCTGATCCCCGAAATGAAGAAG
>CAZNMV010000106.1:0-9129 GCA_964573835.1 uncultured Aestuariivita sp.
ACGACGCGCCAACGGCACCGCCGCCGATGATGACCACGCGGGCCTGTGTGGGGAAATCGCTCATGTCTTGGGTCCTTCGCGTGCAGGGGTCAGTAGACCGGCGGGGCGATCACCCAGATCGCCACGGCGGGTTTGTCATAGGGGTTCATCCAGCGGAAGGCCTCGCCGCGGATGCGGAAGCTGTCGCCGGGATTGACGGTGAAGCACCGCCCGCCGATATCGAGGTCCAGCCGACCGGACAGGATATAGGCGACCTCTTGTGTCGGCCGCACCGTCGGCGCGGACAGGGCGCTGCGGGGTTCGAACGTGGAATGGACCACCTCGAAGGCGTCGGTCAGGTCGGGGGACAGCAGTTCTTCGGTCAGCCCGGCTTCGCCTGATCCGATGGGCCGCCGCGCACCGCGCCGGACGATGAACCCGGCCTCATCCGCGGGCGCGGGTGCCTGTCCGAAGAACAGCGACAGGGGCACGCTCAGGACGGCGGCAATCTGGCGCAGATCATCCACCGAAGGACGCGACAGGTCGCGTTCCACCTGGCTGAGCCAGCCGACCGACCGGCCAAGGCTGTCGGCAAGATCGCTCAGCGTCAGCCCGCGCGCTTTTCGCAGCGCGCGCAGGTCGGCCCCGAGAGAGGTGGAGGAGACGGGTGTCAGGTCGGTCATCGAATCGTGAAATTCAGGCTTCGATTTTCACGATGCCAGAGGTCTGTGAAATTTCATAACGAAATTTCAGCACCTCCTGTCCGCGCGGCAAACTTGGCCATACCCGAGCAATCACGGTTGGGATAACCTGACCCGCGTTAAGGGGTGAATGGGGTGTCTGCCATGAAGAACCTGATCAAGTCGCTTGCGGCGCGGCTGGGATACGAGTTTCGCAAGATCGACGACGCGCCGCAGATCCAGGCCCATGGCGTTATCGTCAGCTGGCCCCATCGCGGGCAGGAGGTGCGCTTTCACCTCGAGAACCGGTTCGACCTGATCGGCAGGGATCTGTTCAACGGCCGCTTCTTCGAGGAAGAGGAACTCACCCATCTGGCAAGCTTGGTGCGCCCGGGCGGCACTTGCGTCGATATCGGCGCGAATATCGGAAATCACAGCGTGTTTTTCGGCAAGATCCTTGGCGCCGCGAAGGTGATCGCGGTGGAACCGGGTGACTGGGGCTATCCGCGACTGTGCTTCAATCTGGCGCTCAACGGGCTGACAGGGTGCAGCGTGACGCACAAGCTCGCGCTGTCCGACCGGGCGGGGCGGGCGCGCATGGATTTCTGGGCGCCTGGCAATCACGGAACGCTGGCCATCCATGACGGGGCCGGGGGCGAAGAGGTGACCCTTGTCACCGGCGACAGCCTTCTTGAAGGCGAAGACGTGGCGCTGATCAAGATCGACGCGGAACGGCACGAGGATCACGTGCTGCGCGGGCTGGAAGCGACGCTGGCACGGTGCCGCCCTGTGCTGCTGCTGGAAGCCGCCCAGACCGACCGCGCGGCGACCGAGGCGCGGCTGGCCGCGCTTGGCTATCGCACCGACCGCGCGTTCGAGCGATACGGCGATATCGTCAACCTGATCGCGGTCGCGGATTAGACCGCGTCGCGGAAGGCCGCATCGAGGATCGCGCCCAGTGCGCGCGCATCCTCTTCGGTGAAGGCGTCGGGCTGGTCGCTGTCGATGTCGAAGACGCCGATGAGATCGCCCGCGCCGTTCCGCACCGGGATCACCAGTTCCGACCGGGTCGAGGCGGCGCAGGCGATGTGGCCCGGGAAGGCCTCGACATCCGGGACAAGCTGCACCGCGCCGGTGCGCGCCGCCGCGCCGCAGACGCCGCGGTCGAAGGGGATGACAAGGCAGCCATGGCCGCCCTGATAGGGCCCGATCTTCAGAAGCCCCGGTTCGGTGACACGGTAGAACCCGGTCCAGTCGAAACGGTCGTCGGCGTGATGCACCTCGCAGGCGATGGTGGCCATGAGGGCGACGGTATCGGTTTCGCCTTCGGTCAGGGCGGCGATGGTTTGGGCAAGACCCCTGTAGTCGGTCATGGCTGTCACTTGCGGAATTTGCGTATTTGGAACGAGAAGAAGATCAGACGCGCTCGATCGCGATGGCGGTGCCTTCGCCGCCGCCGATGCAGATGGCGGCGATGCCGCGCCGCGCGCCCCGCTTTTCCAGCGCATTCAGCAGCGTCACCATGATCCGCGCGCCCGAGGCACCGATGGGATGGCCCAGCGCGCAGGCCCCGCCGTTCACGTTGACCACGTCGCGCGGCAGGCCCATTTCGCGCATGAAGGCCATGGGCACGACGGCGAAGGCTTCGTTCACCTCCCACAGATCGACATCGGTGATCTTCCAGCCCAGCCGGTCGAGCAGCTTGCGTGCCGCCGGAACCGGGGCGGTGGGGAACTGCGCAGGGGCCTGGGCGTGGCTGGCATGGCCCAGGATGCGGGCGCGGATGCGCAGGCCCTGCGCCTCGGCCGCCGCCCGGCCAGCGAGGACCAGCGCCGCCGCCCCGTCCGAGATGGACGAGGAATTGGCCGCCGTCACCGTGCCGTCCTTGCGGAAGGCGGGTTTGAGCTGGGGGATCTTGTCGGGCCGCGCGGTGGCGGGCTGTTCGTCGGTGGTGACCTGCGTGTCGCCCTGGCGCGAGGTGACGGTGACGGCCGCGATCTCGCCCCCGAAGGCACCCGACGCCTGCGCCGCCAGCGCGTTCGAGAGCGATTGGAGCGCGTAGTCGTCCTGCGCCGCGCGGGTGAACTGGAAGGCTTCCGCGCAATCCTCGGCGAAGGTGCCCATGAGGCGGCCCTTGTCATAGGCGTCTTCCAGCCCGTCGAGGAACATATGGTCGATCACCGAGGCATGACCGATGCGGGCACCGCCGCGCATCTTGGGCAGGAGATACGGCGCGTTGGTCATCGATTCCATGCCGCCCGCGATCATGGTTCCGGCATGGCCCAGCGCGATCTGGTCGAAGGCGATCATCGCCGCCTTCATCCCCGACCCGCACATCTTGTTGAGCGTGGTGGCAGGCACCTCTTCGCCAAGCCCCCCGGCGAAGCCTGCCTGCCGCGCGGGGGCCTGGCCCTGCCCCGCTGGCAGGACACAACCCATCAGCACCTCGTCCACCGTCGCGGCCCCGGCATCGGCCAGCGCCGCGCGGATCGCGGCACCGCCCAGATCGGCGGCGGCCATGTCACGGAACACCCCCTGGAACCCCCCCATGGCGGTGCGCGCGGCACCGGCGATCACGACGTCGTTCATGTTCTGTCCTCCGCCCCGGCCGGGCAAACCGAATGGTAAGACTTGGCCGCTAGCTTGCGTATGTGATGTCAGACCTAGGACCGTTCCATGACCCTTGCAAGCCGCGATACAGACGGTGTCCGTCTGATCACCGTGACCGAAACGCGAATCGATGCCGCGCTCGCCATCCGGTTCAAGGATGCGATGCGGCAGGCCATGGCCGGGGGGCCGGACCGTATCGTGCTCGACCTGTCCGGGGTCGCCTTCATCGATTCGAGCGGGCTTGGCGCCGTCGTCGCGGCGATGAAGGCGCTGGAACCCGGGCGGCGGCTTGACCTCTGCGGGCTGGGCGGGACGGTGGAGAAGGTGTTCCGCCTGACCCGGCTCGACACCGTGTTCCGCATCTATACCACGGCAGAGGCGGCGCTTTCGGCGACCGACAGCTGATGTTGGGCAGTCTCGATTGCAGCGCGGGGCGCGGTGCCGGGCGCGATGGCTTCCAGCTCAGCGTTCCCGCGACGGCGGGCGCGGTGGCCGGCGCGCTGGAACAAGTGGAAACCCGGCTGGGCCACATGTGCATCGGCCCGGACATGCGCGGCGACGTGGCCATCGCCCTGGGCGAGGTGCTGAACAATGTGGCCGAACATGCCTGTGCCGGGCTTGCCGGCGCGCGCGTCACGCTGCGCGGCGGCCTGACGGGGCAGGAGCTGTGGGTTGAGATCTGCGACCCGGGCCGCCCCTTTCCCGGTGGCTGCCTGCCTGCGGGACAGGCGGTGAACCTGTCCCTGCCGGTCGATGCCCTGCCCGAAGGCGGCTTCGGCTGGTTCCTGATCCGCAGCCTGACCAGCGGCCTCGAGTATCGCAGGCAGAACGGGCTGAACCGGCTGACGCTGCGCTTCGCGCGGTAACGGGCCGGGCCCGGTGACCGGGTCGGGCCCCGGGCCGGGGCAGGCCGGACGACGCCGCCGCGATGACCCGGCGCGTGCCGGACGCCACAAAACGGCCCAGATGACTCCCCACTTCCGGCCATGTCGGGGGGCATAGATGATCCCGTAGCTGCATATAGCTTCCCTCGGCGTCGCGTGTTAACAGCCCCCACCCAGTGCGCGGCGCCGAGGACCTCTCCCCCCGAAAAGTGATGTGACCACTGGCAGAGGCCCGTGGGCCGGGTTATCTCGTGCCGTCATGCAGGCAGGGAGGGCAGGCATCATGCGCGATTTCCACAAACCCGGACGCTCCGAGGTGCTGGCCACGAACGGGGTCTGCGCCACGTCGCACCCGCTGGCCGCCAAGGTTGCGGTCGAAACGCTTGAACGCGGCGGCAACGCCATGGACGCGGCGATCGCGGGGGCGGTCATCCTTGGGATCTGCGAACCGCAGATGACCGGGATCGGCGGGGATTGCTTCGTGCTGTATTCCCTGCCCGGCAGCGGCGAGGTGAAGGCGTTGAACGGGTCGGGCCGCGCGGCCGCCGCCGCCAGCGCCGCCGCCCTGCGCGCCGAAGGGCACGCCATCGTGCCCACCTACAGCGCCCATGCGGTCACCGTGCCGGGGGCGATCGACGCCTTCTGCCATCTGTCGGACACGGTCGGGAAGATCGGGCTTGATGCGGTTCTCGCCCCGGCGATCCGCTATGCCGACGAAGGCGTGCCGGTCGCGCCGCGCGTGGCCTTCGACTGGGCCGACGACAAGGGCAACCTGCAGGGCCGCGCCCGCGATCTGTTCCTGATGCAGGGCCGGGCCGCGCGGGCAGGCGATATCTTCCGCGCACCGGGCCAGGCCGAGGTGCTGCGTCGCGTCGCAAAGGACGGGCGCGACGCCTTCTACACCGGCGAGATCGCGGAAGACATGGTGGCCAGCCTGCGCGCCGCAGGTGGTGTCCACACGATGGAGGATTTCGCGGCGACGCGCTGCGACGCGACCGTGCCGGTCAGCGGCGGCTACAAGGGCGCGAACCTTGTCGAGCATCCGCCCAACGGGCAGGGCGCGACCGCGATCCTGATGCTGAACATCCTCGCGCAGTTCGACATCGCCGCGATGGACCCGTTCGGCGCCGAACGCGCCCATCTCGAGGCCGAGGCGGCCAAGCTCGCCTATGATGCGCGCAACCGCTTCATCGCCGATGCCGGTCACACCACCCGGCTGGATCACATGCTGTCGATGGACACGGCGCGGAAGCTGGCCGCGCTGATCGACCCCAAACGCGCCATGGCCGCACCCGCGCAGGTGTCGGAAGCGGTCCACAAGGATACGATCTACATCACCGTGGTCGACCGCGACCGCATGGCGGTGTCTCTCATCTATTCGATCTATCACGGCTTCGGATCGGGCATCGCCAGCGACCGCTTCGGCATCCTGTTCCAGAACCGCGGCGCGGGTTTCACGCTGACCGAGGGTCACCCCAACGAACTGGGCGGCGGCAAGCGGCCGATGCACACGATCATCCCCGCCATGCTGACGGAAAGCGGCCGTGTCACCATGCCCTTCGGCGTGATGGGCGGGGCCTATCAGCCCTGCGGCCATGCGCGCGTCGTGTCGAACATGCGCGACTTCGGCATGGATGCGCAGGCGGCGCTCGACGCGCCGCGGGCGTTCTCGGATGCCGGGGCGATGAAGGTCGAACGCGGCTATTCCGACGAGGTGCGCCGCGCGCTGGCCGACATGGGCCACCAGGTCGAAATCCCCGACACGCCACTGGGCGGGGCACAGGCCATCGTCATCCGGGAAGACGGCGTGCTGGAAGGCGCCAGCGATCCGCGCAAGGACGGCTGCGCACTGGGCTACTGAGGCGGCGCGCGCCTCAGTTCAGGTGAAAGTGCAGCGGATAGGCGCCGTCCTCGAACGGGCCGAACATCTCGGGGATGTCGGGGTGTTCGACCGGTTCGCCCGAATAATCCGCAATCAGGTTCTGTTCCGAGACATAGGCCACGTAATAGCTTTGGTCGTTTTCGGCCAGAAGATGATAGAACGGCTGTTCCTTGCGGGGGCGGCTGTCTTCGGGAATCGCCTGATACCATTCCTCGGTATTCGAGAATTGGGGGTCGACATCGAACACCACGCCGCGGAACGGGTGTTTGCGGTGTCTGACCACCTGCCCAAGATGATATTTAGCACGTGTAGCGATCATGGTCTTGCAGCCCTCGGGCACAGGTTTTAGCCCGTTCCGGTCTGCCTTGTCCAATGCAGAAACCAGAATCCGGGGAAACAGTCTGTGAACCTTGCCTTGACAGTGCTGGAAATCGTCGCGCCCGTGTTCCTGCTGGCGGCGGTCGGTTATGCCTGGGTCAGGCTGGGCTTCGAATACCGGATCGAGTTCGTCACGCAATTGTCGATGACGCTGGGCGTGCCCTGCCTGATCTTCGTGTCGCTGATGAAGACCGACATCGACCCGCAGGCACTGACCGCGCTGACGCTGGCCTCGGTCGTGGCCTATGGCGCGGTCACGCTGGCGGCCTGGGCGCTGATCGCAGCGATGCGGCTGGACCGGCGGACCTGGCTTGCCCCGGTGATCTTCGGCAATACCGGAAATCTGGGCCTGCCGCTTGCGCTGTTCGCGTTCGGAGAGACCGGGCTCGACTATGCCGTCGTGGTCTTCGCGGTGATGGCGGTCTGGTCCTTCACCTTCGGCGTCTGGCTTGTGGCGGGCGGCGGATCGCCGTGGAAGGTGGTGAAGGAGCCGCTGGTGGGCGCGACGCTGCTGGGGGGGCTCTTTCTCTGGCAGGGATGGGAGACGCCGCTTTTCCTCACCAATACGCTGTCGCTGATCGGGCAGATGGCGATCCCGCTCATGCTGATCACGCTGGGGGTGGCGGTGGCGCGGCTCGATACTGCGGGGGCGGGGCGGGCGATCGTGGTCTCGGTGCTCAAGCTCGCGCTCTGTGCCGGGCTGGCCTGGGCGGTGGGGCGGGCCTTTGCGCTCGACGACGTGGCCTTCGCGGTGCTGGTTCTGCAGGTCTCGACCCCGGTCGCGGTGACTTCCTACCTGCTGGCGTCGAAATACGGCGCCGACGCGCAGGCGGTGGCGGGTCTGGTTGTCGTCTCGACGCTTGTGTCGGTGCTGTCCCTGCCGCTGCTGCTGGCGGTCCTGCTCTAGGGGAAAAGTGATTTCCCCTTGGGCGGGCTTTGGGTTAGACTGTCTCCAACAAGAAGAAAAATCTTCGAGAGGCAGATGAGCAGATTGCTTTGCACCCTGGGCCTGGTGCTGTTGCTTGCGTCATGCGGCAGCCGCGACCACAATTCGGCCCCGCGCAACATGGACAATGCCTGCAGCATCGTGAGCCAGCGGCCCGAATACCTGCAGGCCTTCCGGGCCGCAGAACGCCGCTGGGGCGTTCCGATGCATGTCCAGATGGCCACGATCTATCACGAAAGCAGGTTCGTGTCGAAGGCGCGCCCGCCGCACCGCTTCGCGCTGGGGATCATTCCGATGGGCCGCATGTCGACTGCCTTCGGCTATTCGCAGGCGCTCGACGGGACATGGGACGAATACCGCCGGGACACCGGGCGCGCAGGCGCGCGTCGCGAACGCATCCGCGATGCCGCCGATTTCATGGGCTGGTACATGGCCGGGTCGCGCGACCGGCTGGGCATTTCGCTCAGCGACGCGCGAAACCAGTATCTGGCCTATCACGAAGGCCGCACCGGCTTTTCGCGCGGGTCCTACAAGCAGAAAAGCTGGCTGCTGCGCGTCGCCGCGCAGGTGCAGTCGCGCGCGGACATGTATGAAAGCCAGCTTGCCGGGTGCCGCCGGGCGCGGCGGGGCTGATCAGCGGTTCTGCCGTTCACCCACCGCCGTGGTGTTGAACAGCGCGTCGGACAGCGCGAGGCCCGTGGCGAAATCCTGAAGGATCACGGTCGTCTGCGCGCCCGCGCCGTCGGTGATGACCCATTTGCGCAGCTCGACCGGATCGGCGGTGAAGCTGAGCTCGATATAGCCGTATTCCGGGTTCTCGGGGTCCTGCGCGGTGACCACCGTGGCGGTGCCGTCAAAGTCATGGCCCACCACCATGTTGCGCCGGTCCAGATCGACGCGGCGTTCGAGGATGATCGACAGCGGCGTACGGTTGAGCGGATAGGTCTCGGCCTGGGTGTTCGACTTCGGATCGAAGATCACCACCGTGCCGCCGCCCGCAACCACGACCACCTCTTCCGGCGGGTCGTATTCGAAGCGCATCCGCCCGGGGCGGCGGATGAACAGCGTCCCTGTGGCCAGCGAGCCATCGTCGTTGATCTGGGTGAAGGCCGCGCGCCCCGTCTGCAGACCGTTCAGATAGTCGGAAATCGCCGAAAGCGGCAACTGCTCGGCCACCGCGGGCGCGGCGCTGAACAGGGCAAGGGCGGTGGCGGCGAAAATCCGTCTCATACTCGTAATTTACGCTCTGCGCCCCGAAACCCCAATACCCCGGCCCATCACGTCAGCGCGACGCCCTGTGTCACCCGTGTTCGGGCACGAGGATCTCGCGCTTGCCGACATGGTTGGCGGACGAGACAAGCCCCTCGTCCTCCATCTGTTCGACCAGCCGCGCCGCCTTGTTGTAGCCGATGCCCAGCTTGCGCTGGATATAGCTGGTGGAGCACTTGCGGTCCTTGATGACAACCTGCACCGCCTGATCGTAAAGCGCGTCGTCGCCGTCGGTGTTGCCGCCAAGACCAAGAACAAGGTCGATATCGGCCTCCTTCTCCTCGTCCGGACCGTCAAGCACGGTGTTGACGTAAGATGGCGGGCCGAAGGCCTTGAGGTGATTGACCACCTCTTCGACTTCCTCGTCGCTGACGAAGGGGCCATGGCAGCGGGTGATCTTGGCGCCGCCGGCCATGTAAAGCATGTCGCCCATGCCCAGAAGCTGCTCGGCGCCCATTTCGCCCAGGATCGTGCGGCTGTCGATCTTCGACGTGACCTGGA
>CAZNMV010000107.1:0-9112 GCA_964573835.1 uncultured Aestuariivita sp.
CCCCTCGCGCCTTGCGGCGCTCACCCCCGGGATATTTGTGAACCCGAAGAAGCAGTGAGTGCGCGCCCTGCTTCTTCTCGTCCCAAATACGCAAATCCTCGATCGCGGCCGGGCGGGCCGCGCGGTCATTGCGCCTGCAGGCGCGCCGCCTCGCGCCGGGCCAGTTCGATCAGGCGCTGGACGAAGGGTTTTTCGGCGTCATCCGCGCGGATCGCGGCATAGAGCGTGCGGGTGACGCCCCGGGCGGTGAGCGGCCGCGTGACATAGTCGGAGCTGTATTTCACCTCGCGAACGACCCAGTCGGGCAGCACCGCGACGCCGCGGTTCGAGGCGACCAGAAGCAGGATCACGGCGGTGAGTTCCACCTGCCGGATCGCGGCCGGTTCGACCTTGGCGGGAATCAGAAGCTGGCTGAAGACGTCCAGGCGCGTGCGTTCCACCGGATAAGTGATGAGCGTCTCTTCGCGGAAATCGGCGGCGTCGACGAAGGGTTTCGTCGCCAGCGGATGCTGCGCCGAGGCGACGAAGACCGGGGCATAGTCGAACAGCTTGATGAAGGTGACGCCCGGCAGATCCTCGGGGTCGGAGGAGACGACGAGATCGACATCCTCTTTCTGCAGCGCGGGCAGCGCGTCGAAGGCAAGCCCCGGGCGGATATCGACATCGACATCGGGCCAGGACTTTCGGAAGGCTTCCAGCACCGGAAACAGCCATTCGAAACAGGCATGGCATTCGATGGCGATATGCATCCGCCCCGCGCGCCCGTCGCGCAGGCTTGCGAACTCCTCTTGCAGGGCCTCGACCTGCGGCAGGATCTGGTCGGCCAGCCGCAACAGCCGCATCCCCGCCGCCGACAGCCGCATCGGCTTTGACCGGCGGATGAACAGCTCCACCCCCGCCTGATCCTCGAGCCCCTTGATCTGGTGGCTGAGCGCACTTTGCGTGATGTGCAGCTGGTCCGCCGCGCGGGCCAGACCGCCCGCTCCGTGGATCGCCTTGATGGTTCTGAGGTGACGGAATTCGATGTGCAACTTGCAATCTCGCTCATGTCCGACTTGAATATTATGAAATTGTCTCACCTTGCTGCGCATGCGACAAGAGGGAAACCGCACAACACAGGTGACCCATGTCCGCACCCGCCGTGTCCTTCGAGTTCTTCCCGCCTCAGAGCCTCGAGGCGTCGTTCCGCCTTTGGGACACCGTTCAGGTGCTGGCCCCTCTCGCGCCCCGCTTCGTCTCGGTCACCTACGGGGCGGGCGGCACCACGCGCGATCTGACCCGCGACGCGGTCGCGACGCTGCACAAGGCGTCGGGGCTGAACGTGGCGGCGCATCTGACCTGCGTGAATGCCTCGCGCGCCGAAACGCTGGCCATCGCGGACGGCTTTGCCGAGGCGGGCGTGCGGGAAATCGTGGCGCTGCGGGGCGATCCGCCCAAGGGCGCAGGCGGATTCGAAGCACACCCGGACGGTTTCGCCAATTCCTGCGAGCTGATCGCGGCCTTGGCCGAGACCGGCCGCTTCACGATCCGCGTCGGGGCCTATCCTGACCGCCACCCGGAAGCCGCAAGCGCGCAGGCAGATATCGACTGGCTCAAGCGCAAGATCGATGCGGGCGCGTCAGAGGCGATCACCCAGTTCTTCTTCGAGGCGGACACTTTCTTCCGCTTCCGCGACGCCTGCGCCAAGGCGGGCATCAATGCGCCGATCATCCCCGGCATCCTGCCGATCGAGAACTGGACCGGCGCGCGCCGCTTCGCGGAACGCTGCGGCACCGCGATCCCGTCCTGGCTGGCGGATGCCTTCGAGACGGCGCAGCGTGACGGCCGCGCCGATCTGCTGGCCACCGCGGTCTGCACCGAACTCTGCAGCGACCTTCTCGAAGGCGGTGTCGATTCGCTGCACTTCTACACGCTGAACCGCCCCGAACTGACGCGCGACGTCTGCCATGCGCTGGGTGTGGTTCCCCGCGTCAGCCTGCGGGACGTCGCGTAAGGATTGCGCCGCCCGCGCCGGCGGCTCTAGCCTTTCCGCATCCTCTGACGCGGAAAGACTGCCCATGCCGCCTATCGCTCTCAGCCCCGCCGACCTGCCGGATCAGGCGACGGTGCTCTCCATGTCCGGTCTCGACTTCATGCGCGCGGTGCTCGACGGGCGCCTGCCCGGCCCGCCCATCGGCGAGACCATGGGCTATGGCCTGCACAGCGTGGAGCAGGGGCGCGCCGTCTTCCGCGGCACGCCTGAATTCAGCGTGACCAACCCGATGGGCACCGTGCATGGCGGCTGGTATGGTACGCTTCTGGACAGCGCCATGGCCTGCGCGGTGATGACGATGGTGCCGAAGGGGTCGGTCTATACAACGCTGGAATACAAGGTGAACATCACCCGGCCTCTGCCGCTTGGCACCGAGATCGAATGCACGGGGCTTGTCGATCACGCAGGCCGGTCCACCGGTGTCGCGCATGGAGAGATCCGGGGGCTGGCCGACGGCAAGCTCTACGCCACCGGCACGACGACCTGCATCATCATGAAGATCGCCTGAGCCGGGTTGCACCCGGAGACATGGCGGCCAGTCCGGAAGCACGCGGCGCCTGTCGCGGCGCAGTCCACGCGCGTGCGCTGGCGGATGGTGAATGTCCCGTACTAGGTGGTTGCCACCGGCGGGGCTTGCGGCGCGCGCCCCCGGACCGCGGAGGCAGCAGGATGCAGCCGTTCCGACCGGTCGCGCCCCACGACGCGGGCGCGACGCAGCACGAAAAGCTTGCCCCAGCCGCGCCAGGTGCCGACCGAGGGCGCTTCGCCATCGCAGGGAAAGCGCGCCTGCCACCCCGCCGGCAGGGCCAGACCGCAGGTTTCGGCCTTTTCGAGCATCCAGACCAGCGACATGTTCGCGCGCGGGCGCGCGGCCTCGAACCCGCCCAGCTGGCCGCCCACATCGCCATGGGTGCCGGGAAACCAGACCTGTTCGACCACATGGCCCGACCAGTCGTCGCGGCATTCCCAGAGGATCGGTTCATAGACCTGCCGCGTCTCGTCCAGCGCCAGCGCGTGATATCCGTGGCGGATGCTGTCGCCCAGATGCGGATTGTGAAAGGAATGCCGCGCCTCGAAGAGCCGCCACAGAACCGGCAGCCGCAGGCCCAGCGCCTTGACCGTATCCCAGACGCCGACCATCTCGATCGGGGCTTCCGGGTGGCAGTAGCGCGCGCTGAAGGCCTGCGCGCCCCGGCTGTCGGGGCTGAATTCGTAATGGCGATAGGCAGTCTGGATGTTGCGTTCGGTCGCATGTTCGGCGCGCAGCAATCCCACCCGGTCGATCACCCCTGCCAGCGACCGCACCGCATAGGCCCCGCGCGAATATCCCAGAAGGAAGATCGTGTCGCCCGGCCGATAGCGCGAGGCGAGCCAGCCATAGGCGCGCCGGATCTGGCGGTTGATGCCGCGCCCCATGAGCACGTCGGCGGTGCGCGTCCAGCTGGGCCATTGCACGCCGGCCTCGTAGAAGACCGACAGGCCCTGCCCCGCCTCGCGGCAGAGCTTGTAGGTCATGCCGGCATGGGTTTCGTGGCCGGGATCGAGGCTCGACATCGTGCCGTCAAGGATCACCACATGGATCAGCGGCCCGCGCCGGCGCACGGGGGCGGAATGGCCCGAGCGGAACTTCTGCCCGAGCCAGCCGAGAAATCGTTCACTCAGCCGCGATTGACGCATCCCTCATCATGCCCCAGACACGCAGGGGCGTGAAGGGCATGTCGGCCTGCCGCACGCCCTGCGGCCAGAGCGCGTCCTGCACCGCATTGGCCACGGCCGCCAGCGCGCCCACGGTCCCCGCCTCGCCACACCCCTTCATCCCCATGAGATTGGCCGTCGACGGCACGGGTTCGGACGTGAAGGCGATCATGGGCACATCGTCGGCGCGCGGCAGCGCATAATCCATGAACGATGCCGACAGAAGCTGCCCGTCCTCGTCGAAGACGACATGTTCGGTGATCGCCTGCCCGATCCCCTGCGCGATGCCGCCATGTACCTGACCTTCGGCCAGCATCGGGTTGATTAAATTGCCGAAATCGTCGACGACCGTATAGCGGTCGACGGTGACGGTGCCGGTTTCGGGGTCGATGACGACCTCGGCCACATGCGCCCCGTTGGGGAAGCTGCGCGCTTCGAGCTTGATGCGCGCCTCATGCGTCAGGAGATCGCTGCGCCCCTCGTCGCGCGCCATCTGCGCGAGTTCGAGGAAAGTGGGCGTCAGGTTCGACCCGGGCGCGCGGAAGCGTTCATCATCGAAGGTGATCTGATCCGCCGCGACGCCCGTCTTGTCGCCCAGATAGGCGGCATAGGCCGTGATCATCTGTGACACGGTGGCCAGCGTCGCGGTGTTCTGCACGGTGACGGAACGCGACCCCCCCGTGCCGCCGCCCTGCGCGATGCGGTCGCTGTCGCCCTGCACCACGCGGATCAGATCGGCCGGAATGCCGGTCTGGTCGGACAGGAACCTGGCATAGACGGTTTCATGCCCCTGCCCGTTCGACTGCGTGCCGACATGGATGCTCACCGTGCCATCCTCGTTGAAAACGACCTTCGCGCTTTCAGAAGGATCGCCCAGAATGCTTTCGATATAGTAACACAGTCCCTGCCCCCGCAGGAGCCCGCGCGCCGCATCCGCCGCACGGCGCCCGGCGAAACCCGAAGCGTCCGCCTCGTCCGCCGCGCGCGCCAGCACCTTGTGGAAATCGCCCGTGTCATAGGTTTCGCCCGTGGCGGTGAGATAGGGGAAGCGGTCGCGCGGGATGAAGTTGCGCCGCCGCAGCTCCCATGGATCGAGCCCCAGTTCACGCGCCGCACGGTCCATGACGCGTTCCAGGACATAGATCGCCTCGGGTCGCCCCGCGCCGCGATAGGCGTCGACAGGCGTGGTGTTGGTGTAGAAGCCCTGCACCCCCAGCCAGGTCGTCTGCACGTCATAGACGCCCATCAGGACCCGGCTGAACAGCTGGGTCTGGATCGGCTGGCCGAACTGCGAATTGTAGGCGCCAAGGTTGCAGCGCGTCGTCACGCGGTAGGCGGTGATGCGGTGATCGGCGTCAAAAGCGAGCTCTGCCAGCGAGACAAGATCGCGCCCGCCATTGTCGCTCAGCATCGCCTCGCTGCGGTCCGACATCCAGCGCACGGGACGGCCCAGCGCGCTGGCCGCGAAGGCGACGCAGTAATATTCAGGATAGGTCATCGCCTTCATGCCGAAGCCGCCGCCGACGTCCGGGATCGTCACGCGCACGTCGTCGGGTTCCATCCCCAGCGCCTTGGCCAGCCGCGCCTTCATCACCCAGACGCCCTGCCCGCCGAAGGACAGGTGCAGCCGGTCGCCCTCCATCGCGGCCCAGCAGCCGCGCGGCTCCATCGAATTGACGATCACACGGTTGTCCGCGATCTCAAGCGACACGGTGCGCGCGGCGGCGGCGAAGGCGGCATCGGTCGCAGCCTCGTCGCCCAGGCCCCAGTCGAAGGCGAGATTGCCGGGCGCCTCGGGGTGGATGGTCGACCCGCCCGCGCTCAGCGCAAGGCTGACTTCGAGATCGTCGGTGTCGAACCCGATCAGCTCGGCCGCATCGCGCGCCTCGGTCAGCGTATCGGCCACCACCATGGCGACAGGTTCCCCAACATGTCGCACCCGCCCGCGCGCGAGAATAGCGCGTTCAGGCGCGGCCCCGTCGCTGCCGTCGCGGTTCTTCACTGTCGCCGCGAAGATGTTCAGATCGACCCCCGCCGCCGCCAGATCCTCGGCGGTGACCACAAGATGCACGCCCGGCGCCGTGCGCGCCTCTTCCACATCGAGCGCGGTGATTTCGCCATGCGCGACGGAACTGCGCAGGAAATAGGCATGCAGCGCGCCCTTTGGCGCCGTATCGTCCACATATCCCCCGGTACCGGTCAGAAACCGCACATCCTCAACCCGCTTGACCGGTTGGCTTTTTCCGAACTTTTCCATCTGTCGCCCTCGTCTTCTGTCTTGCCGCGACACTAGGCCCGGGTTCGCGGATGTCCAGTCACCCTGAAGAGCAACCCGCCGCAGAACAACTCCCCACTGTTGCCGGGCCCGGAATTCGGGCAGGCTGTCCGTCAGGATCCGAAAGCGCAAGGAGCCGGGCCATGGACCGCGTCAGTTTCACCCGCATGAAGGACGGCACGAAGGAAGAGTACGAATTCCTCACCGCGCACGAGATCGAATACACCAGAGGCACCGCCGACAGGCTTCTGCGCGCGCTGGTGGAGCTGGATGAAAGCCTGTCGGGCTATCAGGTCACGCGGCTTGGCCATTCGCTGCAATCGGCGACGCGGGCCTGGCGCGACGGGGCGGATACCGACTGGATCGTCTCGGCGCTTCTGCACGACGTCGGCGACATCTATGCGCCCTACAATCACGACGAATATGCCGCGACGATCCTCAAACCCTTCGTGCGCGAACAATGCGCCTGGGTCGTGCAGACCCATGGCGATTTCCAGATGCTTTATTACGGGCATCATGTGGGCGGCGACCGGCATAAGCGCGACCGCCACCGCGACAGCCCCTATTTCGACGACTGCGCCGAGTTCTGCGAGCGCTGGGACCAGGCGAGTTTCGATCCCGCCTACGATACGCTGCCGCTGGGGTTCTTCGCGCCGATGGTGCGCGAGGTCTTCGCGCGCAACGCGTATGATGCAGCGGTCATCCGGGCGGGCGACCGGGTGGCGCTGGTCGATGCGCAGGTGGCCGCGTCGCGCACGGGCTGAGGCGAGAGCGCCGGTGTCCGCGTCGGGATTTGGGTATTTGTGACCCCAAAGAAGCAGGGTCGAAGCGCCCTGACCTTCCGCCGTCCGCAACAGCCGCGGTGCCACTTGGGCCAGGGCCGCTTCTTCGGGGTGCGGTCATCGGCTCCCCAGCCTGTACCGCAGGACAGGGATGCCCCGATTCCGGTTAAGAAAGCGTTTATGCTTCTTTGGGGTCACAAATACCCAAATCCCGAAACGACCGCCGCCGCGCGGCCCGGGGTCACAAAACGCCCCTTCCGCCTTCCCCTTCGCCGCGCGCTTCGCTAGATCAGCCTTCGACAGCCCAGGAGCCGAGCGAGACGATCATGGACAAGACCTTCAACGCCGCCGAGGCCGAGGCCCGCATCACCCGCGCCTGGGAAGAGGCAGGATGCTTCCGGGCGGGCGCCAACGCGAAGCCGGGGGCCGACAGCTATTGCATCATGATCCCGCCGCCGAACGTCACGGGGTCGCTCCACATGGGGCATGCCTTCAACAACACGCTGCAGGACATCTTGATCCGCTGGCACCGGATGCGCGGCTTCGACACGTTGTGGCAACCCGGCACCGACCATGCCGGCATCGCCACCCAGATGGTGACCGAACGTGACATGGCGGCCAAGGGCGAGCCGTCGCGCACCGAGATGGGCCGCGACGCCTTCACCGCCCGCGTCTGGCAGCAGAAGATCGCCTCGCGCGGGACGATCATCGGGCAATTGAAACGCCTCGGCGCCTCCTGCGACTGGTCGCGCGAGGCCTTCACCATGTCGGGCGCGCCCGATGCGCCGGAAGGCGAAGAGGGCAACTTCCACGACGCCGTCATCAAGGTCTTCGTGGACATGTACGGCAAGGGCCTGATCTATCGCGGCAAGCGGCTGGTGAACTGGGACCCGCATTTCGAGACAGCGATTTCCGACCTCGAGGTCGAGAACATCGAGGTGCCGGGTCACATGTGGCACTTCAAGTACCCGCTGGCGGGCGGCGAGACCTATGAGTATGTCGAGAAGGATGCCGACGGCAACGTGACGCTGCGCGAGATGCGCGACTATATCTCGATTGCCACGACGCGGCCCGAGACGATGCTGGGCGACGGCGCGGTCGCGGTTCACCCGTCAGATGAGCGTTATGCGCCAATCATCGGAAAACTATTCGAAATCCCGGTGGGCCCGAAGGAGCATCGCCGACTTATCCCCATCATCGTGGACGAGTATCCCGACCCGGATTTCGGGTCGGGCGCGGTCAAGATCACCGGGGCGCATGACTTCAACGACTATGGCGTGGCCAGCCGCGGCGGCATTCCCTGCTATCGCCTGATGGACACGCGCGCGCACATGCGCGACGACGGCGCACCTTATGCCGAGGCCGCTGAAATCGCGCTCTCGGTCGCGCGCGGGGAACGCGCACTGTCCGAGACCGAGACCGATGCGCTGAACCTCGTGCCCGACCACCTGCGCGGCCTCGACCGGTTCGAGGCGCGTGCCCGCGTCGTCGAGGAGATCACCGCCGAGGGCCTCGCCGTCATGACCCGCGCCGACGATCCGCGGCTGGGTAAGGCGGCGTTGAAACCCGATGCGGAAGGGGCCGACGCGCCGGTCCCGCTGGTCGAGGCGAAGGCGATCATGCAGCCCCATGGCGACCGGTCGAAGGTGGTGATCGAGCCGATGCTGACCGACCAGTGGTTCGTCGACACCGCCCGCATCGTGGGCCCGGCGCTTGACGCCGTGAAGGGCGGCACCGTCCGCATCCTGCCCGAGAGCGGGGAGAAGACCTATTACCACTGGCTGGAGAATATCGAGCCCTGGTGCATCTCGCGCCAGCTCTGGTGGGGGCATCAGATCCCGGTGTGGTACGGGTTTGATCTGGCCACGCATGGGTTCACGGACGACGAAGGCGACAACGCCCTCGACGCCGTCGAGATCATGCGCCTGCTGTCGCGACAGACGCTTCTGCGGGGGGATGAGGTGCATCATTGCGCCCCCGATTTCACCGCCGTTGAAGGGCAGTTCGCCGATGTTCTGGCGGGCCTGCCGGCACCGCTGAACCATGCCCGCGTGATCGAGGTGGAAGGTCGCGACGCCGCGGCGGAAAAACTGGCCGAAAGCCTCGCCGCCTATACGCTCAGTCAGGACCCGACCGATCTGGTCTATCCTGTCTGGCGGGATGCGGATGTCCTCGACACCTGGTTCTCCTCCGGGCTCTGGCCCATCGGCACATTGGGATGGCCCGACAACACCTCGGAATTGCGGCGCTATTTCCCGACATCTGTCCTCGTCACCGGGCAGGACATCCTGTTCTTCTGGGTCGCGCGGATGATGATGATGCAGCTGG
>CAZNMV010000108.1:0-9099 GCA_964573835.1 uncultured Aestuariivita sp.
TCGGCCGCATCGCCGCGACGCAGATCTACGGCAAGCGGCTGGTCCGCCGCTTCGTCGTCTCGCGGATCAAGGCCGAACCGCAGGGCTACAGCGACAAGCTGCCCTTCCTTCTGTTCCGTTTCGTGATGGGGGTGACGGGGACGCTTTTCGCTTTGGCGGTGGCCTATATCGTGGGGTGGCTGATCTTCGGCCGGATCGAGAACCTGTCGGTCCAGCTCACCGTCACGGCGGTCTACGGCACGTTCTTCTTCTGGTCGGTCATCGCTGATCTCTGGCGGATGATCCTGTCGCCCTTTCTCAGTCAGTATCGCATCCCGCGACTGTCGGACGCGGATGCGCGCAAGCTGTACTACTGGGCGATCTCGGTCTCGCTGCTCGATTTCACGGTGGTGGCCTTCACGACCTGGCTGGGCGATTTCGGCCTGAACTACAACCTCTTCGCCGTCGTCTACGGCGTGCTGTCGCTGGCGCTGCTTGTGGTCAACATCGCCTTCGTTCTGTTCAACCGCGGCGCCGTCTCCAAAGCGATCCTCGGCGGCCGCGACCTGCTGACCGCGCCCTGGATCACCCGCGTGCTGGCCCAGATCTGGGCCCCCGCCGTCATCGTCTACTTCATCATCGGCTGGCTGGAACTGGCCTTCGACCTCGTGCTGGAACAGCCGCGCTCGATCCCGCTGATTGCGGGGTCCTACGGCGTGCTTTTGTCGATCATCGTGGTCTACGGCATTATCAACTACGTCATCGAACGCGTTTTCGAACGCCGCCGCGCGCTCCGCGCCCTGCAAACCGTCCCAGTCGGGGATGGCGCCGGCGAGGCAGCCGCCACGCCGCGTCTGGCCACCTACGAAGACCTCGCCCGCCGCGTCTCGGGCATTCTCGCCTTCGTGGCGGGCGCCTTCGCCATGATGCGCATCTGGGATCCCGAGAACACGCTGCTCAACGACACGCTTCTCGATCGCGGGCTCGACGTCGTGGTCATCGTCTTCATCGGCTACATCGTCTACCACGCCTTCCGCATCTGGATCGACGGCAAGATCGCGGAAGAGACGGTCGAGCAGAGCGACGGCGAACTCGGCGACGAAGGCGTCGCCAACAGCGCCTCGCGCCTTGCGACGCTGCTGCCCTTGTTCCGCAGCCTTATCCTGATCATCGTCGTGGTGACGATCGCGCTCATCGCGCTGCTGGAACTCGGCATCAATGTCAGCCCGCTCTTCGCCGGGGCGGGGGTGGTCGGCATCGCCATCGGCTTCGGTGCCCAGACGCTGGTGCGCGACATCTTCTCGGGGGCTTTCTTTCTGTTCGACGACGCCTTCCGGAAGGGCGAATACATCGACATCGGCAGTGTCAAGGGCACGGTCGAGAAGATCTCGGTACGCTCGTTCCAGCTGCGCCACCATCTCGGCGCGCTGCACACGGTGCCTTTCGGCGAGATTCAGGTCCTGTCCAACTACTCGCGCGACTGGGTCATCATGAAGCTGAAGCTGCGTCTGACCTACGACACCGATGTCGACAAGGTCCGCAAGCTGATCAAGAATCTGGGTCAGGACCTGCTGAACGATCCGGTGATTGGCCAGAACTTCATCCAGCCGCTGAAATCGCAGGGCGTGATCGAGATGCAGGACAGCGCCATGATCGTGCGGGTCAAGTTCATGACCAAGCCGGGCGATCAATGGCTGGTCCGCAAGAAGGTCTACGAGGACATCCGCGAGCTCTTTGAACGTGAAGGCATCCGCTTCGCCCACCGCGAGGTCACGGTCCGCATCGCTGACGAAAAGGCGGGTGACATAACCCCGGAACAGCGCAAGAAGATCACCGGCGCGGTGCAGGCCGCCATCGACGACGACGCCTTCGACAACATGCCCATGGGCGGCGACGACCGCTGAGCGCGGCACCCGGACCGGGGCGGGCAAGGGGGCATGGTCCATTGTCCTCGGACCAATGGCGGACAATGGACAATCCCCTCGCGCCTTGCGGCGCTCACCCCCGGGATATTTGTGAACCCGAAGAAGCAGGGGTCCTGTTCTTCTTCGGGTTCACAAATATCCCGGGGGGACTGCCCGCAAGGGCAGGGGGGGCAGAGCCCCCCGCCGCGGTTTCAGTTCTCGTAAGGATCGAGACTGTCGCGCAGCCCGTCGCCAAGGAAGTTGAAGGCCAGCACCACGATGATGATCGGCAGCATCGGGATCGCCGTCCAGGGATAGATCTCGATCGAGGCGAGGTTCTGCGCGTCGTTGAGCATCACGCCCCAGCTCACCGCCGGGGCGCGCAGGCCGAGGCCGAGGAACGAAAGCGCCGTCTCGCCGAGAATCATGGCGGGGATCGAGAGCGTCGCGCTCGCGATCAGGTGGCTCACGAAATTGGGCAGGAGGTGGCGCCGGATCACCCGGCCCGAGGAGGCGCCCATCATCTCGGCGGCGCGGACGTATTCCTCTTCCCTGAGGCTGAGGAACTTGGCGCGCACCGCGCGTGCGAGCCCCGGCCAGTCCAGCACGCCCAGGATGACCGAGATGATGAAGAACACCGCCACCGGCCCCCAGTTCGACGGCACCGCCGCCGACAGCGCCAGCCAGAGCGGCAATTCGGGAAGCGATCGCAGGATCTCGATCGCGCGCTGGATCACCCAGTCGATGCGCCCGCCGAAATAGCCCGCGACCGATCCGAAGCCGATGCCCAGCACGAAGGACACGGTGATGCCGATCAGGCCCACCGTCAGCGACAGCTGCGCGCCGTAGAGGATGCGGCTGAAGACGTCACGCCCCAGCCGGTCCGATCCCCAGAGGAAGACCGTGGCGCCTTCGGGCGCGCAGAAGAGCCGCCGCTCTGTCCGGATCAGCCCGGCCAGGCGATATTCGCTCGCGTTGCAGAAGAACTGCAGCCGCATGGGCCGCGAGGTGTCGGTCTCGTATCGCCAGCGGTAGTCGTCGAGATCGGCGATGGCCCGGCGCGGATAGACGAAGGGGCCGATGAATTCGCCTTCATGGAACAGGCGCACCATTTCGGGCGGGGCATAGAGGTGGTCGGCGTTGCGTTCGTTCGCCGTATAGGGCGCGATGAAGCCCGCGAAGGGCAGCATCAGGTAGGAAAAGAGCAGAAACAGTCCCGAGATCAGCCCCAGCCGGTGCTGGCGGAACTTGCGCCAGACCAGCAGCCAGTTGGGCGCGTCCATGTCGGCGCGTTCGATGCGGTTGATGTTCTCGTCCGGATCATAGGGCGCGTCGTCGACATAGCGGCCGTCGGGAAGTCTGCTCATGCCTCGCGCCCTTCATAGCGGATGCGCGGGTCGAGGAGGACCAGAAGCACGTCCGAGATCATCGTCCCGATCAGCGTCAGCAGCGCCACGAACATCAGCACGAAGCCGGCCAGGAACTGGTCCTGGCTTTTCAGTGCCGCCAGAAGCGCGGGCCCGATCGTCTGCAGCCCCAGCACCACGGACACGAGGACCGAGCCCGACACCATCGCGGGCAGGAGGTTGCCGATATCGGCGACGAAGGGGTTGAAGGCCACGCGCAGCGGATACTTCGCCAGCATCCGCGACGGGGCCATGCCCTTGGCGCGGGCGGTCTCCACATAGGGTTTCGACAATTCGTCCAGCATGTTGGCGCGCAGGCGCTGCATCATGGCCGCGGCGCCGCTGGTGCCGATCACGAAGGTGGGCACGATCAGGTGGATCAGGATCGACTGCACCTTCTCCCAGCTCATCGGCTCGCCCTCGAAGCGGGGGTCCATCAGGCCGCCGATGGGCAGGCCGAGATACTTGTGCCCGTAGTAGAAGAGGATCAGCGCCAAGAGGAAGTTGGGTGTCGCAAGGCCGAGATAGCCCACGAAGGCCGCGGTGTAGTCGACCCATGTCTTCGACCGGGCCGCCGCCAGCACGCCGAGCGGCAGCGCCACCATGTAGACGAAGAGAACGGCGGCCAGGTTCACCAGGACCGTCAGCCACAGCGCGTCGCCCACGATTTCCGACACCGGCTTGTCGAATTCGAAGGACCAGCCGAAATCGCCCTGCAGGAGCCCCGAAAACCCGTTCGGCCCCGGCGCGAAGCCCGCCCAGATCAGGTATTGCCGCCAGAGCGGCTGGTCGAGCGAATATTCCCGCCGCAGGAACTCGGCCTGTTCGACCGCCGCCTCCTGTCCCGTTGCGCGCAGTTCGGCGATCTGGTTCGACAGGTAGTCGCCCGGCGGCAGGTTGATGATGATGAAGACAAGGATCGACACGATCCACAGCGTCATCAGCATGGTGAAGAGGCGATAGATCGCGTAGCGCAGAAGGTTCATTGCGACGCCCGCATGGCCGGATCGAACCAGAATTCATCGACCCGGTGCACGCCGAAATGCGCCCCCGGATCCCAGGCCCAGGTCGCCTGTTCGGGCGCGTTGCGCAGGCTGCGGTTCACCACCACGGGCTGCGGCGCCTCGGTCAGGATGCCGATGGCATAGACCTGGTCGGCGTGGATCGCCAGCATCTCGCGCCAGATCGTCTCGCGCGCATCGCGGCTGGTGGCGACCTCCCAGGCGGCGGCCAGCTCCATCAGGCGCTGCGCCTCGGGCAGGTCAGGCGCCTCGCCCGCCGCGCCCTGCGTCTGGTAATGCTGGCCCCATTTCGGCCAGGCGAGGAATTCCTGCTGACGCGGCGCAAGATAATCGGGCGCGGTGTCGGGGCCGGGAATGCCGTTGTCCCAGCCATACCAGACCGACGCCATGGTGACCCCCGCATAGGCGCGGTTGCGCAGGATGTCGCGGTCGAGCGGGCGCATCACCAGCTTCACGCCCACGTCGCGCCAGGTGTCGACGATGATCTGCAGGGCGTTCTCGACCTCCTGGCGTTCGCCCGCGGTCTCGATCACCACTTCCATGGGTCGCCCGTCGGGCAGCAGCCGGATCCCGTCGGGACGGCGTTGCGCCAGCCCCGCCTCGTCCAGCAGGCGGTTCGCCTGATCCGGGTCGTAGATCGCCCAGGCCAAGAGGTTCTTGGGCTCGAAGAAGGGGCTGCGCGACAGGACCGTCATGCCGCCTTCCTTGCCCAGCCCGAAATAAAGCGCGCGGTTGATCATCCGCCGGTCGATGGCCAGTGACAGCGCGCGGCGCACCCGCACGTCGCGCATCACCTCGCGCCAGACCGGATCGTTGAAGTTGAGGTTGAGATAGATCGCGATCTGGCTCGCCGTGCCGTTCGACCACAGATGGGTGACGTAATCGCCGCCATCCGCCTCGCCCTTCTTCAGCACCGCGATGTCGCGGAAGTCGAGCCCGCGCGCCTGCAGGTCGCTTTCGCTGGCGTTCGACTTGGCCGCGATCAGACCTCCCGCGACGATGCTCATCTCGACCACGTCGATATAGGGCAGCTGCACGCCGAAGCTGTCGATGCGGTGGTAATAGGGGTTGCGCACGAACAGCGCACGCGTGGTGGCGTTGGTCGAAGCCGTGATCCAGGGCTGCAGCGTCGGCAGCTCGGGATTGTCGAAGTGGTACATGTTGTCGAGCCGGTTGTGCAGCGCGGCCCAGCTGCGCACGCGCTTTTCGCGCATCAGCGCGGTGAGGTCGTCGGGGTTGGCGAATGCGGCGTGAAACTGTTTCAGGTAATGTGCCGGGCGATAGATGAAGGGATCGTTCGCCTGCGCCAGCGCATGGGGAAAGCGCGGGTTCGGCGCGTCCCATTCATAGATCACGGTGAACGCGTCGGGGAAGCTGACGCGCGGCGGCTCTCCGCCCGCCAGGAACAGTTCCGACGGTCCCCCCGGCGTCAGTTCGGGGTTCATCACCACATGGGTCCAGTAATATTCGAAATCGGCCGAGGTGAAGGGCGCCCCGTCCGACCAGCGGTGCCCGGGGCGCAGGCGCATGGTGAAGCGGCGGTTGCCCTCGTTCTCGAAGGCGAGAAGGATGTCGGGGACAAGGTCGTAGGTGTGGTCATAGCCGATCAGCCGTGCATAGCCGTAGACCACCATCTGCCGGATGTCCTTGGACCGCGACACCATCGTGCGCAGCGTGCCGCCCTGCACGCCCGGCAGGCGGCCCTTTGCGGCAAGATCGACCACCAGCGGGGTCTGCGGGATGCGTTCGGCGATGGGGGGCATCTCGCCCCGCTGAACCTCGGGCTGCCAGAACAGCGCCTCCTGCAGGGGCGGCAGGGCCGGGCGCTCGGCCACGGGCTGCACGGTCTCGGCGGTGCCCTGCGACGGCGCGCCGGTGAGAAGGGCCGCGACCATGACAATGGCCGTCAGGACAGATCGACTCTCAGGCATGGCAGCGCACCTTGTGTCCGGGTTCGAGTTCGGTAAGCCCCGGCACCGCTCCGCCCGCGAAGCGGAACATCTCGGGCCAGGTGTCGGGCGCGCCGGCGCCCTGGGCGACAAGCTCCAGGTCGATGGGCCGGTTGATGTCGGCCACGGGCTGCGCCGCGATCAGCGCCCTGGTATAGGGATGGCGCGGATTGTGGAAGAGCGTCGCAGGCGGCGCCTGTTCAACGACAAGCCCCTGCCGCATCACAGCCACCTCATCCGCGATGCGGGCGACCACCGCAAGATCGTGGCTGATGAAGAGATAGGACAGCCCCGCCCGGTCGCGGATATCCTCGAGCAGCCGCAGGATCTGGTCCTGCACGCTCACGTCGAGCGCCGAGGTCGGTTCGTCGCAGACCAGCAGTTCCGGGTCGAGCGTGAGCGCCCGCGCGATCGACAGGCGCTGGCGCTGACCGCCGGAAAAGGCATGCGGATAGCGCAACAGCATGTCGCGCTTCAGCCCCACCCAGCTCAGCATCTCTGCCGCGCGCTCGCGCCGCGCCTCGCGGTCTCCCAGCCCGTGGATCTCGAGCGGTTCGGTCAGCGCGTCGATCACCCGCATCCGCGGGCTGAGCGAGGAATAGGGGTCCTGGAAGACCATCTGCGCCTTGCGCTGGAAGGCGGTGCGGTCGGCGCGCGACATGGCATGGACCGCGATCTCGCGCCCGGCGGCATCGCGGAAGATCACCTCGCCGCCCCGGTCGGGTTTTTCGGCACCCAGCGCGATGCGCGCCGCCGTGGTCTTGCCCGAGCCGCTTTCGCCGACGATGGCCAGCGTGCGCCCGCGCGGCACGGTCAGATCGATGCCCCGGCAGGCATGGACGAGCGTCTCGGACCGCCAGCCCTTGGACCCGCGCACCGCATAGGTCTTCGACACGTCGCGGATCGTCAGGATGGCATCGCGCCCGGCCGCCGGGGCCGGGGCCGCGTCGCCCTTGGGGATCGCGGGCGCCGCGGCGAACAGCTTCTGCGTATAGCCATGCGCCGGCGCGGTCAGCACCGCGCGCGCGGGCCCCGATTCCATAACCCGGCCGCGGTTCAGCACCACCACCTGATCGGCCATGTTCGCCACCACGCCCAGATCATGGGTGACGAAGATCACCGCCATGCCGGTTTCGCGCTGCAATTCCTTGATGAGGCCCAGCACCTGCGCCTGCGTCGTCACGTCGAGCGCGGTGGTCGGCTCATCCGCGATGAGGATTTCGGGCTTGGTGATCATCGCCATGGCGATCATCGCGCGCTGGCGCATCCCCCCAGACAATTCGAACGGATAGGCGCGGAAGGCGCGTTCGGGATCGGGAAAGCCCACGCGGTCGAAGGTCTGCAGCGCCACCGCTGTCGCCTCGGCCTTGCTGACCGGGTTGTGCAGGCGCAGCGCCTCGATCACCTGATTGCCGATCCGGTGCAGCGGCGACAGCGACCGCATCGGCTCCTGGAAGATCATCGAGATGCGGTTGCCGCGCACGTCCCGCATCTGCCTTTCGCTGATGCCCAGAAGGTCGATCGGCCCCGTGCGCGATGTAAAGACCATGCGCCCAGACAGGATCGTCGCCGCCTTGGGCAGGATGCGCAGCACCGCGCGGCAGGACAGCGTCTTGCCCGAGCCGCTTTCGCCCACCAGCGCCAGAGTCTGTCCGCTGCTGAGCTCGAAGCTGACGCCGCTCACCACGGGGTCTGCCCCCCGGAAGCCGATGGTCAGGTCGTCAACGCTCAGAAGTGCACTCATCAAATCGTCCCGATACAATCCTTGCGGAGCATAGCGCCCCGCGTCAGGGCAAAATGGCCCCGGGTCCACCTTGGCAATCGCGGTCAGGGTTCGTCAATGGGTCAAGGGCATACTACACATTCCTGTCGCAATCTGGCAGGACCGTCGGACCCCAACCGCTGAAGGCGCCCGCCATGACCCGACTGGACCTTTTCATCGACCGCATGGTGTCGCAGCGCGCCTGCCTCAACCACGCCATCGCCGCCACGGCGCAGATCGCGGGCCCGGTTTTCGAACTGGGCCTCGGCAACGGGCGCACCTATCACCACCTGCGCGCGGCGCTGGGCGAAGACGACATCTGGGTGTTCGAGCGCGCCATTGCCTCGCACCCCGATTCGACGCCGCCCGAGGGCCGCGTGATTCTGGGCGACGTGCGCGAGACGCTTGTTCAGGCGCTGGGCCGCTTCGGTGCCTCTGTCCGGCTGATCCACGCCGATCTGGGCGGCCACAACTCCGAAAAGAACGACCGCTTCGCGCGCGAGATCTCGCCGCTGATCGAACCGCTGCTCGCCCCCGGCGGGCTGATGGTGTCGAGCGACCGGATGTATTTCGACACGCTCGAGGAACAGCCCCTGCCGGACAGCGCCGTTCCGGGGCGGTGTTTCATCTACAAGCAGGTGTGATCCGGCGGAGCGGCTGCGCCGCACGCCTTCACTGGCTGATGAGGGGCTCTGCCCCTCAAACTCCCCGGCGTATTCGAGACCAGAAAGAAACATGATTGCCGCCGACGGGGCGGTTGCGCCTTGCGCCCGCCACCGCGGCGGTTAGGCTTTGCCGCGTATCAGACCCGGAGCCCCCGACATGACCCGCCGCCTTGACTGGGCCGATTACCGTTTCGCCGAATTCGCGGGAGCCGACCCGCGCCGCGCCATCGCCATCCTGCCCACCGCGGCCATCGAACAGCACGGGCCGCACCTGCCCGTGGGTACCGACACGATGATCGCCAATGGCATGCTGACCGAATTGCGCCGCACCTGCCCCGACGATCTCGACATCCGCATCCTGCCGGTGCAGGCGGTGGGCAAGTCGAACGAACACCTGCATGCGGGCGGCACG
>CAZNMV010000109.1:0-8755 GCA_964573835.1 uncultured Aestuariivita sp.
TCCTGAGCGCCTAGAACCGTCGGCTGACCTGCCGCGCGATCCAGTTGGAAAACAGCACCGCTACCGGGTTCGCAGCCCCCATGGGCGTTGCCAGCCAGTAGGCTTCGCCCTCCGAGACGGGGCCGTCTGCGATGCGCATGAGGCGGCGTGAGGTCAGTTCTTCCTCGATCAGGTAGGTGGGCAGGAGCGCGGCCCCCAGCCCCGCGCAGGCGGCCGAGATGATCATGGCGAACTGGTCCATCCGCATCCCCGGCAGCGCGCCCGCGCCATCGGCATGGGCGTCGCGGAAGCGTTCCCAAAGATGCGGGCGCGAGGCGAGGTGCAGAAGCGGCGCGCGCAGGAGATCGGCAGGCGCGGCGATGGCGTGGCGGTCGATCAGCGCCGGGGCGGCGACGGCGACAAGGTCTTCGGGGCAGAGCGGACGCAGCTGCGCGCCGGGCCATTCGGGACGGCCGAAATGGATGGCGAGGTCGCAGCGGTCGCGGCGCAGGTCGAATGGGTCGCTGCGGCTGTCGAGGCTGAGTTCGATGCCCGGGTGATGGGCGCGGAAGTCCGGCAGGCGAGGGATCAGCCAGCGCGCCGCGAAGGTGGGCAGCACGGCGATGGACAGAAGCGTCGCCTGCCGCCCTGCGGCGATGGCGCGCGCGATGGTGCCGGTGAGGCGGGTGAGGTCATGGGACAATTCCCCCGCCAGCGCCTGCCCGGCGGGCGACAGCCGCACCGCGCGCCCTTCGCGCCGGAAGAGCCGAAGGCCCAGCGCGGTTTCCAGATCGCGCACCTGCCGGCTGACAGCGCCTTGTGTGACGCCCAGCTCTTCCGCCGCGCGGGTATAGCTTTCGTGGCGGGCAGCGGCCTCGAAGGCGCGGAGCGCAGCCAGGGAGGGAAGGGAAAGGTGCTGGGGCATGGGGGAAATTCCATGAGGTTTACTCACCTATATCGCAGTTTTCCATGTCTTTTGGTAGGCTATCTGACCGGATAGACTGCGCGCGGTCGCACAAGCGACATTGGGGGGGACATCATGCGCAAGGTGGCGGTTCTGGGTCTGGGCAAGGTCGGGCGTCTGGCGGCGGAAGTCCTGCAGGAGACGGGGTTCGACGTCACCGGCCATGACACTGCCCCCGGCCCCGACCTGCCCTTCGAGGCGCAGGCGCTTGACGTGACCGATGCGGGGGCGCTGGGGCGCGCGCTGGGGCGGGTCGACGCGGTGCTGTCCTGCCTGCCCTATCACCTCAACCAGGCCGTGGCCGGGGCCGCCCATGCGGCGGGCATCCATTACTTCGACCTGACCGAAGATGTGCCGACCACGCAGGCGATCCGCGACATGGCGAAGACCGCCCGTGGCGTCATGGCCCCGCAATGCGGCCTTGCGCCGGGCTTCGTCGGCATCGTCGGCGCCGACCTCATCGCGCAGTTCGACGACTGCCGGTCGGCGCGCATGCGCGTGGGCGCGCTGCCGCAGAACCCCACGGGGCTATTGGGTTACAGCTTCAACTGGTCGCCGGAAGGGGTGGTCAACGAATACCTCAACGATTGCGAGGTGATCGAGGACGGGGTGCACAAGTGGGTTTCGGCGATGGAATGGGTCGAGAAGATCGTGATCGACGGGATGGAGCTGGAGGCGTTCACGACCTCGGGCGGTCTCGGCACGATGTGCGAGACCTATCTGGGCCGGGTCGCCAACATGGATTACAAGACCATGCGCTATCCGGGGCATGTGCAGCTGATGAACTTCTTCTTCCATGAACTTCTGATGCGGGAACGCCGCACCGAGGCGGGCGAGATCCTTGTGAACGCCAAGCCTCCGGTGAATGACGACGTGGTCTATATCCATGTGGCCGCCGAGGGCCGGATCGGCGGGCAGATGGCGCGGCGCGAATTCGTGCGCGCGCTGAAGCCGGTGAGGATCGCGGGCCAGATGCGCACCGCCATCGCCTGGACGACGGCGAGTTCCGTGGCCGCCGTGATCGAGATGGTGCGCGACGGCGTCCTGCCGCAAAGCGGTTTCCTGAAGCAGGAGGATATTCCGCTGGCGGCCTTCCTTGCCACGCGGAACGGCGCACGCTACGGGGCTGCGTGATGGACCGCGCCGATATCGTTCATGACAATTTCCTGCGCCGGGTGGCCGCGCGCGACCTGCCCGCCGGGGCCGCGCCCTGCCCGCCCTTGGGCGCGGCGCTTGCCGTGCAGATCTACCGTTCGGGCTGTCTGACGCGGGCCTTGGACCGAACCAGCCGCGCGATGCAGAAGGCCGGGCAAGGGTTCTACACCATCGGGTCATCGGGGCATGAAGGGCTGGCGGCGGTGGCCGCCGCGCTGCGCCCGACCGACATGGCGTTCCTGCATTACCGCGACGCGGCCTTCCAGATCGAACGCGCGAACCAGGTGCCGGGGCAGTCCATCGCATGGGACATGCTGCTGAGCTTTGCGGCATCAAGCGAAGACCCGACCAGCGGCGGGCGGCACAAGGTGCTGGGGTCCAAGGCGCTGACCATCCCGCCGCAGACATCCACCATCGCAAGCCACCTGCCCAAGGCCGTTGGCGCGGCCTATTCCATCGGCGCCGCGCGGCGGCACCGGCCGGAACATCAGGCCCTGCCCGACGACGCCATCGTCTATTGCAGCTTCGGCGATGCCTCGGCCAACCATTCGACGGCGCAAGGGGCCTTCAACACCGCCGGGTGGACGGCCTGGCAGTCGATCCCCATGCCGATCCTGTTTGTCTGCGAGGACAACGGCATCGGGATTTCCACCAAGACGCCCGAAGGCTGGATCGCCGCCGGGTTCCGGTCGCGGCCCGGCATCAGGTATTTCCATGCCGATGGGCTGGACATCTTTGATACCTTCCGCGTCGCGCAGGAGGCGGCAGAGTATGTCCGCACCCGCAAGCGCCCGGCCTTCCTGCACCTGAAGACGATCCGCCTTTACGGCCATGCGGGCGCGGATGTGCCCACGACCTACCTGCCCAAGGCGGAAGTCGAGGCGGAAGAGGCGAACGATCCGCTGCTGCATTCGGTGCGGCTGCTGGATCAGGCAGGCGCGCTGACGACCGATCAGGCGCTGGCGATCTACGAGGAGACGAACGCGCGTGTCGCGCGGGTGGCGGCCGAGGCGGTGACGCGGCCGCGCCTCAAGACAGCGGCGCAAGTTATGGCAAGCCTCATCCCCCCAGCCCGCCCCTGCCGGCCCACCAACGGGCCTGCGCCGGAAGCGCGCGCTGCGGCCTTCGGCGGGGACCTCAAGGCGCTGGACGACCCGCAACCCCTGTCGCGCATCCTCAATTTCGCGCTGACGGACCTGATGCTGGAACATCCCGAAATCGTCATGATGGGCGAGGATGTGGGCCGCAAGGGCGGCGTCTATGGCGTGACGCAGAAGCTGTGGCAGCGCTTCGGCACCGACCGGATGATCGACACGCTGCTCGATGAACAATCGATCCTCGGCCTCGCCATCGGCATGGCACAGAACGGCTTCGTGCCGATGCCGGAGATCCAGTTCCTCGCCTATCTCCACAACGCCGAGGACCAGTTGCGCGGCGAGGCGGCGACGCTGCCCTTCTTTTCGGACGGGCAATACACCAACCCGATGGTGCTGCGCATCGCGGGGCTGGGGTATCAGAAGGGCTTCGGCGGGCATTTCCACAACGACAACTCGGTCGCCGTGCTGCGCGACATTCCGGGGCTGATCCTCGCCTGTCCGTCCACGGGTGCCGATGCCGCGCGGATGCTGCGCGAATGCGTGCGGCTGGCGCGGGAAGAGCAACGGGTGGTGGTGTTCCTGGAGCCCATCGCGCTGTACCCGATGCGCGATCTGCATGACGACAAGGACGGCGGGTGGATGACGCGCTATCCCCCACCGGGGGAGAGGATCGCCCTGGGCGAGGTCGGCGTGCATGGGGCGGGAGCGGACCTTGCCATCGTGACCTTCGGCAATGGCCACTACCTGTCGCGCAAAGCGGAACCCGCGCTGAAGTCGGCAGGGATCGACGCACGCATCGTCGATCTGCGCTGGCTGTCGCCCTTGCCGGAGGAAAGCCTGTTGCAGGCGGTGAAGGGTGCGAAGCGCATCCTGATCGTGGATGAGACGCGCCGTTCGGGCGGGGTGGCCGAAAGCCTTATGGCGCTTTTCGCCGAACGGATGGACGTGCCCGTGGCGCGCGAGGTGTCGCAGGACAGCTTCATCGCCACCGGCCCCGCCTATGCGGCGACCATGCCGTCGGCAGGCAGCATCGTCGCGGCGGCGAAGGCGCTGGTTCAAAGATGAAAACCGCCGTGCTGATCTGCCCCGGGCGGGGCACCTATATGAAGACCGAACTGGGGTCGCTGACGCGGCATTTCCCCGATCGGGCGCTGCTGGCGGGGTTCGATGCGCGCCGGGCAGAGCTGGGGCAAGAGACGCTGACAGCGCTCGACACCGCGCCGCGCTATTCGGTGGCGACCCACAGCCGGGGCGACAACGCGAGCGCGCTGATCTATGCGGCGAGCCTTGGCGATGCCCTGTCGATCGACCGGGACGCGGTGCAGATCGTCGCCGTCACCGGCAATTCCATGGGCTGGTATTCGGCGCTGGCCTGCGGCGGCGCGCTGTCGGCGGAAGGCGGGTTCGAGGTGGTCAACACCATGGGCACGCTGATGCAAGAGGCGCTGATCGGCGGGCAACTGGTCTATCCCCATGTGGGCGAGGACTGGCGGCCCGACCCGGCCCGGAAAGCGGCCCTGATGGCGCAGGTCGAAGAGATCGGCGCGCGCGACGGTCACGTTCTGGCGCTGTCCATCGATCTGGGTGGGATGCTGGTGATCGCCGGGAACGAGGCGGGGCTGGCGGCGTTCGAGGCCGCCGTGCCGCCCGTCGACGGCCGCTTCCCCATGCGGCTGGCCAATCACGCGGCCTTCCATACCGGCCTGCAGGCCCCGGTCGCCGCAGAGGGCCGCGCGCGGCTGGCGCAGGGTCTGTTCCGCCAGCCCACCCTTCCGCTGATCGACGGCCGCGGGGCTGTCTGGTGGCCGGGGGCGACCGACCGGCACGCGCTCTGGGATTATACCCTCGGGGCGCAGGTGACCGAAGCCTATGACTTCACCCGCGCCGTCACCGTGGCGGCGCGCGAATTCGCGCCGGATCTTTTCATCGTCACCGGCCCCGGCACCACGCTGGGGGGTGCTGTGGCGCAATCACTCATCGCCGCCGACTGGCGCGGCATGAAAACCAAGACCGATTTCCAGGCCCGGCAGGCGGAGACCCCGCTCCTGATCTCCATGGGCCGGGACGACCAACGCCAATCCGTGACGAAAGGATGATGACATGACCCATGCCGAGACGCTGAAGGCCGCAGGCCTGCTGGATGCCGACCTGACCGGCGGCACGCTTGCCGTTCATTCCCCCATCGACGGGGCCGAGGTTGCCCGCGTGCGCGAAACCGCGCCGGAAGACATGGGCACCGTCATCGCCCGCGCTCAAGGTGCCTTCCGCGTCTGGCGCGACGTGCCGGCACCCCGGCGGGGCGAGCTTGTCCGCCTTCTGGGCGAGGAGCTGCGCGCGTCCAAGGCCGAACTTGGCGCGGTCGTGACACTGGAAGCGGGCAAGATCGTGTCCGAAGGTCTGGGCGAAGTGCAGGAGATGATCGACATCTGCGACTTCGCCGTGGGCCTGTCGCGTCAGCTTTACGGCCTGACCATCGCATCCGAACGCCCCGGCCACCGGATGATGGAGACATGGCACCCCATGGGCCCCTGCGCCGTCATAACCGCCTTCAACTTCCCCGTCGCGGTCTGGTCGTGGAACGCGGCGCTGGCCCTGGTCTGCGGCGATCCGGTGATCTGGAAACCGTCCGAGAAGACACCGCTCACAGCCATGGCCTGCATGAAGATCATGGAACGCGCGCTGGCCCGCTTCGGCGATGCGCCGGAAGGACTGGTGCAGCTCGTCATCGGCGGCGCCGATGTGGGCGAGGCGCTGGTCACCTCGAAGGATGTCCCCATCGTCTCGGCCACCGGATCGACCCGGATGGGGCGCATCGTCGGGCCGAAGGTGGCCGAACGCTTCGGGCGGTCGATCCTCGAGCTTGGCGGGAACAACGCGATGATCGTGGCGCCCAGCGCGGACCTCGACATGGCGGTGCGGGCCATCGTGTTCTCGGCGGTGGGCACGGCCGGGCAGCGCTGTACCTCGCTCCGACGGCTGATCGTGCACACTTCGGTGAAGGAGACCCTCGTCGCGCAGCTGGCCAAGGCCTATGCGAGCCTTCCCATCGGCGACCCGCGCGCCAAGGGCACGCTGGTCGGGCCCCTGATCGACGCGCGCTCGGGCGAGGCGATGCAGGCGGCCCTTGCCGCCGCGCGCGCGCAGGGCGGCAAAGTGCATGGCGGGGCGCAAGTCGAAGGCGTGGCAGGCGGCACCTACATGCAGCCCGCCATCGTCGAGATGCCGGGCCAGACCGAGATCGTGCGGCACGAGACCTTCGCGCCCATCCTCTATGTCATGGGCTATGACACGCTCGAAGACGCCATCGCGCTGCAGAACGACGTGCCGCAGGGCCTGTCGTCGTGCATCTTCACGCTCAACATGCGCGAGGCAGAGACCTTCCTGTCGTCGGCGGGCAGCGATTGCGGCATTGCCAACGTCAATATCGGGCCTTCAGGGGCCGAGATCGGCGGGGCCTTCGGCGGCGAGAAGGAAACCGGCGGCGGCCGCGAAAGCGGGTCGGATGCGTGGAAGGGTTACATGCGCCGCCAGACCAACACGCTGAACTATTCCGCTGCGCTGCCTCTCGCCCAAGGGGTCAGTTTCGACATCTGAGCGGCTTGCCCCCCCATCGGAATGCTGTCACATTCACAGATGTGAATGGCTTGATCCGAAGGAGGAGCGGATGCGCAGGCGCGAATTTCTGACCATGGCGGGTGCCGCGGCGGCAGGTCTGATGCTGCCCGCGCGCCCGGCTCTGGCGATGCTGGATCTGGGCGGCGGGGCCAGCCTGACCACGCTGAGCGACGGACATCTTGTCCTGCCCGCCGATTTCGCCTTCGGCACGCTTCCGGCGGATGAGGTCGCCCCGATCCGCGAGGCGTTCGGCCTGACAGGCGACCGGGTGGAACCGGGCTGCAACCTGGCACTTTACCGCGACGGGACGAACACGGTCCTGTTCGACGCAGGCTCGGGCCCCGATTTCATGCCCACGGCGGGCAAACTGACCGAGGCGCTGGATGCCGCCGGGCTCGCGCCCGAGGACATCACGCATGTCGTCTTCACCCATGCCCATCCCGATCACATCTGGGGGCTGCTGGACGATTTCGATGAGCCGCTCTTCTTCAATGCGACCCACATGATGGGGCGTGCCGAATGGGATTACTGGTGGAACCCCGAAACGGTGAACACGATCGGCGAGGCGCGCGCGGCCTTCGCGGTGGGTGCGAAGCGGCGGATGGAAGCGATCGAGGACAGCGTCGAATTCTTCGATGACGGGCAGGAAGTCCTGCCCGGGATTGCCGCCATGGCAAGCTATGGCCACACGCCCGGCCACATGGCCTTCGAGGTGCGGCCCGCCGGCCAGTCGGCGATGATCGTGGGCGATGCCATCGGCAACCACCATGTCGCGCTGCGCAAGCCCGGCTGGCAGAGCGGATCGGATCAGGACCCCGAGACGGGGGTCGCGACGCGGCTGCGGCTTCTCGACCGGCTGACATCGGAACAGATGGCCATGGTGGGTTTCCACCTGCCCGGCGGCGGCATGGGCCGCGTGACGCGCGACGGCGACGCCTTCCGGTTCGAGGAAGGCGCGTGATGCGCGGCCTCGTGATCCTTGCCCTGCTGGCGACACCCGCGCTGGCGTCCGAGGATATTGCAGACCAGTATCCGGCCTCGGCGCTGTATGAAAAGCCGGTCGAGTTCATCCCCGGCGTCTGGTCGGCTATCGGGGCCACCGCGCCGCCGACCTATGAAAACACCGGCCACAACAACAACCTGTCCTTCATCGTCACCGGCGAAGGCGTCGTGGTCGTCAATGGCGGCGCGGCTTACGTGCTGGCCAAGGCGCTGCATGACGAGATCAGGGCGGTGACCGACGAACCCGTCGTCATGGTCTTCAACGAAAACGGCCAGGGCCATGCGATGCTGGGCAATGGCTATTGGGTCGAACAGGGCGTGCCGGTGATCGCGCACGAGGATGCGGCGGCCGAGTTCATCCACAATGGCGGCATGATCCTGGAAGGGATGCTGCGCTACAACCGCGACAAGGCCGAAGGAACGGTCCTGACACCCCCGACCGAGACCTTCAGCGACGCATACGTGGTCGAACTGGGCGATTTCCGGATCGAGGCGCTGCATCTGGGCCCCGCGCACAGCCCCGGCGACATCTCGATCTGGCTGCCGAACCAGAGCCTTGTGATCGCGGGCGACATGGCGTTTCACGAACGCATGCTGCCGCTCTTTCAGGACACGATCACCGCGGACTGGATCGAAACCTGGGACACGAAGTTCGAACCCCTTGGCGCCACTTACGTGATCCCCGGGCACGGGCACCCCACCAACATGGCGCAGGTGCGCCGCTATACGCGCGATTACCTTGTCTATCTGCGCGAGCGCATCCGCGACCATATCGACGCGGGCGGCGATCTGGCGGGGGCCTACTACGTCGATCAGACGCCCTACCGGCACCTCGACACCTTCGAGGAACTGGCCACGCGCAACGCGGGCCGCGTCTTTGAAGAGATGGAGTGGGAATAGGGTCTGTGAACCGCGCCGGGTTTGCCGGAGGCTCCAACTCCTG
>CAZNMV010000109.1:8765-9086 GCA_964573835.1 uncultured Aestuariivita sp.
AATCAGCCTCCGGCAAACCCGGCGCGGTTCACTGTTCGCCTGACCCATCGCCTTATTCGGTTCGGCAGGCCTGTCTTTTGACTGGCTTGCAGAGGCTTGAAATAGAACGTCCGGAAAAAGTGCTGAGATGATCTCATTCTTCCCAAAAAGGGTGAACCACAGATCAGCCACCCAGAGAATTCCAACGATTCAGGTTTTGATCCGGACGCTTTAATCTGGGCTTTCCGCCGTCCATGGCATCCTGATGCAGGCCGGATGACCAGTTGTGTGCCTGCAACAGATTATTTTTGCTGGGATTTATCCATCCCCTTCCACGTCCGC
>CAZNMV010000110.1:0-8999 GCA_964573835.1 uncultured Aestuariivita sp.
GCCATGAAGGATGACATCCTGATCGGCGACACCCCCAAGGCCCGCCGCCGCCGCCACCGCATCGACGCCGCACAGGCGCGCGGGCGGGTCTGGAAACACGCGACGCTGGCCGATATCGACGGGCTGTTCACGACGGATGAGATCGGGCGGCTTTTCGCCTTCACGCTGGTGCGCAACCCCTGGGACCGGCTGGTGAGCTATTATCACTGGCTGCGCGCGCAACGCTTCGACCACCCCGCCGTTGCCACCGCCAAGGCCAAGGATTTCAAGGGCTTCCTCCAGGATGCCGCGATCCAGACCGCGCTCGCTGCGCACCCCGCCACGCGCTACATGACCCGCGCCGACGGGGTGGAGCAGGCGCAGGCCTATATCCGGCTTGAACATCTGGCCGAGGATGCCGAACCGCTCTTCGCGCATCTGGGCTTCCGGTTCGACCTGCCGCGCGCCAACGCCTCCGCGCGCGCGCGCGACTGGCGGCCCTTCTACACCGACGACACCGCCGACATCGTCGCCCGCGTCTGCGCCGCCGACATCGCGCGCTTCGGCTACCGCTTCGATGGCTGACACGCCCTCTGCCTTCCGGCCCAAGGCGGAAAGCCCGGCGCTGGCGGCGGTCATGATCCTTGTGGCGACCGCCTTTATCGCGGGCACCACGCTCATCGCCAAGGCGCTGGGGACAGGCGTGCTCGGACCCGCGCTGCACCCGTTCCAGATTTCCTTCGGGCGCTTTCTTTTCGCCTTTCTCGCCTTCGCGACCGCGATGGCGCTTTTGCGACCGCGCCTTACGCCGGTCCATCCGGGGCTGCACTTCGGGCGCACGATCTTCGGCTGGGGCGGCGTGACGCTCATGTTCGCGGCGGTCGCGCATATCCCCCTTGCCGATGCCACCGCGATCAGCTTCCTGAACCCGGTCTTCGCCATGGTGCTGGCGATCCCGCTTCTGGGCGAACGGGTGGGCCGTGTGCGGTGGTCGGCGGCGGCCATTGCGCTGATCGGCGCGCTGATCCTGCTGCGCCCCACGCCCGGGGCGTTCGAGGCGGCCGCGCTTCTTGCGCTGGCGGCGGCGGCGATCATGGGGATGGAGCTGATCTTCATGAAAAAGCTCGTCCGGCGCGAAGGGCCGTTCCAGATCCTCCTGATCAACAATTCCATCGGGCTGTGCATCGCCGCCTTGGCCGCCGTCACGATCTGGCAACCGCTTGCGCCCGTGCAATGGGCGGCGCTGGCCGCGCTGGGGCTTCTCATGGCCTGCGCGCAGGTCTTCTTCATCAACGCCATGGCGCGGGCGGATGCCAGTTTCGTGGCGCCCTTCAGCTATGCCACGCTGGTCTTCGCCGCCGCCTACGATTTCTTGGGCTTCGGCACGGCCCCCGATGCGGTGACGGTGCTGGGCGCGGGCGTGATCCTTGCGGGTGCGGGACTGCTGGCGTGGCGCGAAGGGCGGCTCAGGGCTTCAGCCGGTAGCCCGTCCGGAACAGGACCCAGGCCAGAGCGGTGACCGCCGCCGTCGCGCCCGCGACGATGACAAGCCCCTGGCCCGGCGCGCTGTCCGACACGCCGATCACCGACCAGCGCAGCCCGTCGATCAGGTAGAAGACCGGGTTCCAGTGGATGATGTCGTCCAGAAGCGGCGGCAACGCCTCGACCGAATAGAAGGTGCCCGACAGGAAGGCGAGCGGCGTGACCACGAAATTGGTGATCGCCGCCATCTGGTCGAACTTGTCCGAAAAGACCCCGGCCACCAGACCAAGCGCCCCCATGAAGGCCGCGCCCAGCACGACGAAGACAAGCGCGGCTCCGGGATGGGCGGGAACCAGCCCCAGCCCAAGCCACATGGCCAGCCCGAGACCCACAGCCACCATCGCCCCCCGCAGGATACCGCCCACGAGATAGCCGCAGACCAGTTCCCCCGCCGACAGGGGCGGCATGAGCGTATCGACAATGTTGCCCTGCACCTTCGAGATCACGATGGAAGACGACGTGTTGGCGAAGGCGTTCTGGATCACCGTCATCATCACGATGCCCGGGGCCAGGAAGATCAGGAACGGCACGCCCATCACCTCGGCCCGCTGCGTCCCGATGGCGATCGAGAAAATCATCAGGAACAATCCCGCCGTCACCAGCGGCGCCAGCAGCGTCTGGGACCAGACGACGGCGAAGCGCATCACCTCGCGCTGGCACAGCGTGTAAAGACCCAGCCAGTTCACCCGCCCGAAGCGCCGCACGCCCGGTCCGTCCGTCATCTGCATCGCGTCTCTCGCCTTCCTGCGCGTGCCATCCCGACACGCCTTGTAACTGCCGTCCGAGTGTCTAGAATAGAGGATCGGGAATGAAAATGCAGGCGGCGGCAGTTTTGCGGCCGCCTTTTGGCTGGGAAGGGTGTCCATGTCCTGGACTGACGAGCGGGTGGAACTCCTGAAGAAGATGTGGGGCGAAGGGCAGTCTGCCAGCCAGATCGCCAAGGAACTGGGCGGGGTCACCCGCAATGCGGTGATCGGCAAGGTCCATCGCCTGGGGCTCTCGAACCGCACAAACGGATCGCCCGCCCCGGCCAAGCCCGAGGCGCCGAAGCCTGCGGCCAAGGCCGACCCCAAGGCGCGCCAGAAGCCGCCCGCCAAGGCCGACGCTGTCCGCCCGGCGGAAGACCCCGCACCCGAGCCGGAAGAGGCCGAGGACACGACGCCGAAGAACGTGACGCCGCTGCGGCGCCAGATCATCCCGGCGGGCCAGCCCCTGCCGCCCCAGCCTTCGGCCAACGAAGTCAGCCCCGAGGCGCTCGCCAAGGTGAGCGAGATCGAGAAGAAGGCGCGCAAGCTCACCCTCATGGAACTCACCGAGCGGACCTGCAAATGGCCCGTGGGCGACCCGGCGACCGACAATTTCTGGTTCTGCGGCCTGCCCGTCCAGCCCGGCAAACCCTATTGCGAGGCCCATGTCGGCGTCGCCTTCCAGCCGATGAGCGCGCGGCGCGACCGCCGCCGCTGACCGCGTGCGCGCCCGCGCTCCTAGCGCAGGCGCGGCGGGCGGTCCGGATCGCTGCCCGGGGCTGCCGGACCCACAGGCACGGGCTGCGGCAGATCGAACCGCAGACCCACGCGCGCCAGCGTCGCCGCCACCGGGCCGGTCGCGGGCAGGAAGACGACATCGATCATCCCCGCCTCGATGCCCGAGAAGGTCAGCGCCTCGGCCACGGCCTCGGTCAGGGCCGCCTCGGCGCCGGGAACCGCGTCGATGAAGGCCAGAAGGTGCCCCGCCGCGCCGCCTGTGTAATCCACATCCGCGAGATAGGCCGCCCGTGCCAGTCCCTCGGCCGCCGCAAGCTTGCGATCAAGCGCGGTGAGCACCGCCTCGGGCAGGCCCTGCGGCGGCGACAGACGCTCGATCCGCGCCTCGACCGCATCCGTTCCCTGCCCCAGCGTCGCGGCGAGCCAGTCGAGCGCCTCCGCCGGCAGCAGCATCGCCGATGGCGCGACGTCGAGGTTCAGCCCCAGCCCCAGACCCTGCCCGGCAAGCATCGCCGCCAGCCGCCGCCCCGACAGCGCCGCATAGGGCGCAGGCCGCCCCAGAAAGGCGGCAAGACGGTCCTCGCGGTCGAAGGCGAGCACCACCGGGCCGCTTTCCAATCCGAAGACCTCGGGCGTGATGCGGTCGCCTTCGGCCTCGGCCTGAAGCAGGAGGAACAGCTCCGCCCCCGCAAGGCAGTCGTAGAAGGCCAGCCGCGCCGCTTCGTCTGCGGGCGCGGCCTCCATCGCGGCATGGGCACGGTCGAGAGGGGTGTCATCGGTCATCGCAAGGCCTGCATCACGGCCTGGCGCAGATGGGGCAGAAGCTCCTCCGCGAACCAGGGGTTTTTCTTCAGCCATGCGGTATTGCGCCAGGACGGATGGGGCAAGGGAAAGACCTGCGGCGCGTGATCGCGCCAGCCCCGCACGGTTTCGGTGACGCCCGTGCGGGTGCGCAGGTGCCAGCGATGCGCATGCCCGCCCACCAGCACCGTCAGCCGCACCTGCCCGAGCGCCGCCAGCACCTGATCGCGCCAGGTCGCCGCGCAGACCGGCGGCGGCGGCAGGTCCGCGCCCCTGACGTCATAACCGGGAAAACAGAAGGCCATGGGCAGGATCGCCACGCGGTCGCGGTCATAGAAGGTGGCGTCGTCCATCCCGAGCCAGTCGCGCAGCCTGTCGCCCGAGGGATCGGTGAAAGGCCGCCCCGAGGCATGGACCCGCGCCCCCGGCGCCTGCCCCGCGATCAGGATGCGCGCCCCGGGGCGGAACCAGATGACGGGCCGCGGCGCATGGGCGGTCGCCGTCGCGGCGAAGCGCGGCGCACATAGGCGGCAGGCCCCGATCCGGGCGACAAGATCCTCATGCGACATGACCGGACCCTAGCCGCGCTGACCCTGCGCGCAAGGCTTCACGACCGCAGACCGACACAGGCAGGCGGCCGAACCGACCCGCCCATCCCGGGCCACGCGAAACGACCCTGTGCCAGAGACGACTTTGTTTCCGGTCGGGACATAATCTCGCCCAAGTTCGGTTCTAGAAGCGGGCTTGCCTCTGGAAATCCGGGGGCAGATCGGGCACTTTCAACCTGTAACGAGGACCTGGTCGACACGGCCGGAGCAGTAAATGCTTGAGTTCAGGGAAGTCAGCAAGTCCTTCTGGACAGGATCACACCGCAAGGTGATCCTCGACCGTGCGTCTTTCCGCGTCGAAATCGGCAGGTCCATGGGCATCCTCGCCCCGAACGGCACCGGCAAGACGACGCTCGTCAACATGATGGCCGGTCTCGAGAAACCCGACGAAGGCCGCATCATCCGCGGCGCCAAGACATCCTTCCCCCTGGGCTTCATGGGCGGCGTCGTCACCCGCGTCTCGGCGGTCGAGAACAGCCGCTATATCGCGCGGCTCTACGGGCTCGATCCCGATTACGTCGAAAGCTTCTGCCGCTGGCTCTGCGATCTCGGCGAATATTTCGAACAGCCGCTCGGCACTTACTCCTCGGGCATGCGGGCGCGCTTCACCTTCGCGCTGATGCTGGCGCTCGATTTCGACATCTACCTTGTGGACGAAGGCATGCCCGGATCGACGGATGTCGAATTCAACAAGCGCGCAGGTGCCGTGCTCGAAGAACGAATCCGCAAGACGACACTGGTGATCGTGTCCCACAGCCCAAAGACACTCGAACAATATGTGCAGCAGGCAGGCGTGCTGATGGACGGCAAACTGCACGTCTTCGACACGCTGGAAGAGGCAAGGCAACTCTATGACTACCAAACCCAAGGCCACGCGTTTCCGAATTCGGCGTAGCACGCCGACCGCGTCCGAGACGACGACGGCGCGCCCGGTCGCGACGGCGATGATCACGCCTGCTCCGCCCCCCCGCATGTCCGAGGCAGCGGCGGCCCCGCAGCGCCCGTCGATGACGCAGGCGCTTGCCGCGCGCGCGGGCGCGGCCACGCCGCGCCCGGTCGCCGCCCCCCATCCGGCGGCGGCGGCCCCGCAGCCGACCGAGTCCATGCCACTGCAAAGGGGCGAAGTCGCCAGCGCCACCGAAGAGCAGCTTGACGCCGAACTCGACGCGATCCGCCGCGAAGGGCTCACCGGGCGCCAGCTGCGCCTTGCACGACGCGTCGCGCAGAAGCACGACCTGCCCGCGACCTCGGATTTCGACGCCGTGCGTCTTCTGCGCAAGGCCGGGATCGATCCGTTCCAGCGCTCGAACATCCTCGAACTGGTGGTGCCGCGCGCGAAACCCGACCCCGCGCCCGAAGACCGCGAAACCGATCCCGCGCCCCGGGTGCAGTTGCCCCAGACCGTTCCGGTACAGAAGCAGACGTTGCCTTCGACCGACGTGAACCCCGCCCGCCAGCGCGAGAACGAGATCAGCCGCATCCGCATCGAACTGGCCCAGCGCCGCCGCCGCAAGATGGCGCTGCTCATGGCGCGGCTGGCCTTCTTCGTCTTCCTGCCGACGATCCTTGCGGGGTACTACTTCTACGCCGTGGCGACGCCGATGTATTCGACCAAGTCCGAATTCCTGATCCTGCAGGCCGATGGCGCCGGGGGCAGCGTCGGCGGGCTTCTGTCGGGCACACAATTCGCCACCAATCAGGACGCCATCGCCGTCCAGTCCTACCTGCAGTCCAAGGACGCGATGCTGCGGCTCGACGACGATCTGGGTTTCAAGTCGCATTTCCTGCAGGAATGGGTCGATCCGATCCAGCGGCTCGAACCCGACCCAACGAACGAAGAAGCCTACAAGATCTACAGAAAGAACGTGAAGATCGGCTTCGACCCGACCGAAGGCGTGATCCGGATGGAGGTGATCGCGGCCGATCCGCAGGTGTCGAAGGACTTCTCGGAACGCCTCATCTCCTATGCCGAGGAACGGGTGAACAGCCTGTCCGAGAAGAAGCGCGCCGACCAGATGCGCGACGCGCTGGCCGCGTTCGAGGAATCGCAGCAAGAACGCCGCGTCACCCAGCAGGCGCTGGTCGATCTGCAGGTGCAGGGCTCGATCCTTGACCCCGAGGCGGTGATCGCCTCGATCCGCAGCCAGATCAACACGATCGAGGTCCAGCTTCAGGAAAAGCAGCTGCAACTGGCCGCCCTTCTCGACAACGCCCGCCCGAACCAGAGCCGCGTAGAGGGCGTGCGCGGCGATATCGGCCGGCTCGAGGAACTGCTGAGCGAACTCAACGGCCGCATGACCGACATGAGCCAGGGCGAAAACTCGCTCGCCCAGCTTGCCGTGCGCATCCAGATGGCCCAGGCCGACCTGCTGACGCGCGACATGCTGCTGCAATCAGCGCTGCAGCAGGTGGAGACCGCCCGGCTCGAGGCGAACCGCCAGGTGCGCTACCTGACCATTTCGGTCCAGCCGGTGGCAAGCGAGGAACCCTCCTATCCGCGGTCCTTCGAGAATACGCTGCTGGCCTTCCTGGTCTTTGGTGGTATTTATCTGCTGTTCTCCCTCACCGCGTCGATCCTGCGCGAACAGATCAGTAGCTGATGAAACATGTCACCGTCGCCGGTCTCACGATCGGAAACGACCTGCCCCTCACTGTCATCGCGGGCCCCTGCCAGCTGGAAAGCGAGGGGCATGCGATGATGATCGCCGAAACCATGAAGGCCGTCTGCGACAGGGCGGGCGCACAATTCGTCTTCAAGGCGAGCTACGACAAGGCCAACCGCACCTCGCTGTCGGGGCGACGGGGCCTTGGCCTCGACGAAGGGCTGCGCGTTCTCGACACCGTGCGCACGCGCCTTGGTGTTCCGGTCCTGACGGATGTGCACTCTGAGATGCAATGCGTCGCCGCCGCGCAGGCCGTCGACATCCTGCAGATCCCCGCCTTTCTGTGCCGGCAGACCGATCTTCTTCTGGCCGCCGGGGCGACAGGCGCCGTTGTCAACGTCAAGAAAGGTCAGTTCCTAGCCCCCTGGGACATGCCGAATGTCATCGCCAAGATCGAAAGCACGGGCAACACGCGCATCTTGCTGACCGAACGCGGCACCTCCTTCGGCTACAACACGCTGGTGGCGGACATGCGGTCGCTGCCGCAGATGGCGCGGACGGGCTATCCGGTGGTGATGGATGCGACCCACTCCGTCCAGCAGCCCGGCGGACAGGGCGGCTCGTCCGGCGGCCAGCGCGAATTCGCCCCTGTCATGGCACGCGCGGCCGTCGCGCTCGGCGTTGCTGCGGTCTTCATCGAAACCCATGAAGACCCCGACCGCGCGCCATCGGACGGGCCCAACATGATACCTTTGCAGTCCATGCCTGACCTTCTGGACAGCTTGATGCGTTTCGACCGGCTTGCCAAAGCCGACCCGATCACGATCTGAGGTTCCTGATGATCCGCCCCCTGCCTGACGTTACCCCCAACACCTGGGCGTTCCTGCGCGATGCCATGATCGCGCCCACGGGCTTCCGGGAATACGACGCACGCTGGAAATATCCCGAAGGCATCAACCTGCCGGGTGTGCAGGCGCTGGGTCTCGGGCTTGGCACCCAGATGCACCGCCGCGCGATCGCGCCGGTCATCGCCGTCGGCAACGACTACCGCGACTATTCGCTGGCGATCAAGCAGGCCCTCATCATCGGCCTGATGCAGGCCGGTATCCGCGTGCGCGACATCGGCCCGGCGCTCTCGCCCATGGCCTATTTCGCCCAGTTCCATCTGGATGCGCCCGCCGTCGCCATGGTCACCGCCAGCCACAATCCCAATGGCTGGACCGGCGTGAAGATGGGCTTCGAGCGCCCCCTGACCCACGGCCCCGACGAGATGGCCGAGCTGCGCGACATCGTGCTGAACGGCGAAGGCGTGACGCGGCCAGGCGGCGCGTACGAATTCGTCGACGGCGTGCGCGAGGCCTATCTTGACGACCTTGTCGGCGATTTCCGCATGTCGCGGCCCCTGAAGGTGGTCTGCGCAACCGGCAACGGCACGGCATCCGCCTTTGCACCGGAACTCTTCCGCCGCATGGGCGTCGAAGTGATCGAAAGCCACAACCGGCTCGACTACACCTTCCCCCACTACAACCCGAACCCCGAAGCGCTGGAGATGCTCCACGACATGGCCGCCAGCGTGAAGGCGTCCGGCGCCGATCTCGCACTCGGCTTCGATGGTGACGGCGACCGCTGCGGCGTGGTGGATGACGAAGGCGAAGAGATCTTCGCCGACAAGGTCGGCGTGATCCTGGCGCGCGATCTGGCAAAACTCCACCCCGGCGCGACCTTCGTGGCCGACGTGAAATCGACAGGCCTCTTCGCCTCTGACCCCGAACTGCAGGCCCTCGGCGTGCGCGCCGATTACTGGAAGACCGGCCACAGCCACATGAAGCGCCGCGTCAAGGAACTGGGCGCACTGGCGGGGTTCGAGAAGTCGGGCCACTACTTCCTGTCTGAACCGATCGGGCGCGGATACGACTGCGGCATGCGCGTCGCGGTCGAGATCTGCAAGCTGATGGACCGCAACCCGGACAAGTCCATGTCCG
>CAZNMV010000111.1:0-8967 GCA_964573835.1 uncultured Aestuariivita sp.
ATCATGGTGGCGCGTCAGCTGACCTATGTCAGCGCCTTCCAGAAGGACAATGGCCGCCGCTGCGACCTTGAGGCTGGGATGGCGAAGCTGCTCGGCGCCCGCGTGGCCTGGGCGGCCGCCGACAACGCGCTGCAGATCCACGGCGGCAACGGCTTCGCGCTGGAATACAAGATCTCCCGCGTGCTCTGCGACGCCCGCATCCTCAACATCTTTGAAGGCGCCGCCGAGATTCAGGCGCAGGTCATCGCACGCAGGCTTCTGGGCTGACAGACCCGGCGCGGCGGTCAGACCCGCCGCGCCAGTTCCTCGATCAGCCGCGCGCGGGCCTGCGGCAGGGGCCTGTCACCCATCGCCTTGGCCAGCTTCTCCCCAAGGAAATGGCCTGTCACGCCCAGCGCGGCGACGATCTCACCATCTTCCGCCGTGCCCTCGCCCCGCAGGACCGGTGGCAGGGGCAGAAGCCGGTCGGCCCAATCCCCCGCGCCCGCGTGGCTGACCGCGCGCCCCGTGCGGGGCGAGACATAGACCAACCCCTCATCGGCCCCGGTCACCGCGCAGACCGCAAGGTCAAGCCCGAAGCCCGTTTCTTCCAGCAGCGCCAGTTCCCACCGCAGATAGGCCAGCGGCCAGATCTCGTCCTGCCCCAGCAGATCGAGCAGCTGCGCGCTCCGCCGATACAGCGCGCCATGCGCCTCGCGTTCGGGCAGGCAGAAGGACAGAAGCGCCGTCACCGCGTTCAGACCGGCCAAGGCCAGCCGCCCGCCCATCGCCGCGCCCGCGCGTGACCGGATCAGATCGACCGTGAAGGCCCCGATATGGTCTTCGAGCCGCGCGCGCCACGCCACGTCAAGCTGCGCGCCGGGTTGCAGGATCGGCGCAATCCTGCGCCCCGCCCCGCCCCGCACGACGCCCGCGTGCCGGCCCTTCTCTTCTGTGAAGACGTCGATGATGGCGGCACTTTCCCCGTGCCGCCTCACCGTCAACAGGATACCTTCGCCGCGCCATTCCATGCGCCGACATTCCCCTCCGGCGACCCGAAGCGCAACTGCCGCTTCTTTGGGGTTCCAAATACCCCCGGGGGGTAGCCATCTGTGGCGCCACTGGTTCGAGCCCAGATGGCGACGGGTGGAACCCCCGGGTCTCTCCACCCCGGCGCTACGCCAGACCATCTTCCCCCAGAAGATGCCGCCCCGTGCGGTCCTCCACCTCGATCACCCAGAGATCGGGGTCGAACCCCCGCTGCCGCGCCACCGCCGCATCGACCGCGGCCTCTTCGCCCTCGGCCAGAATGACCCAGACGCGCGCGCCCGACATCAGATCGAACGACCGCTGAAAGGCCCGCGCCTGCCCGTCCAACGTGTTGAGCTTAACCAGAACCGCGCCCGCGGTGTCGTCGCCATGGGCCGTCACGAAGGCCGGGATGTCCTGCAGCCGCAGCCGCGTCAGATAGGCCTGCACCCAGAACCCCGACGCAAGCCGCGTCACGCGTTCCCGTCCCGGAAATCGAGACCCATCTCCCTGTAGCGCTCCGCCTCGTCCTGCCAGTTGGGCCGCACCTTGACCTGCAGGAACAGGTGCACCTTGCGGCCGAGGAACTCTTCCAACTCCTCGCGCGACGCTTTTGAGACCGCCTTGATCGTCTCGCCGCCCTTGCCCAGCAGGATCCCCTTGTGGCCGTCGCGCGCGACATAGATCACCTGATCGACCCGGGCCGATCCGTCCTCGCGTTCCTGCCAGCTCTCGGTCTCGACGGTCAGCTGGTAGGGCAGTTCCTGGTGCAGCCGCAGCGTCAGCTTCTCGCGCGTCATTTCGGCCGCGATCATCCGCATGGGCAGATCGGCCAGCTGGTCCTCGGGGTAAAGCCAGGGGCTTTCGGGCAATTCCCCGGCCAGCCAGCGGCGCAGGTCGTCCACCCCGTGCCCCCGCTCGGCCGAGATCATGAAGGTCCGCAGGAAGGGATAGGCCTCGTTCAACCGCTGCGACAGCGCCAGCAGCGCCTGCGCCTCGACCCGGTCGATCTTGTTGATGGCCAGCGCCACCTTCCGCCCGCGCGGCAGCTCGGCCAGACCTTCAAGAATGCGTTCGACGCCCGCGGTCATCCCGCGATGCGCCTCGACCAACAGCACGATGATGTCGGCATCGGCTGCGCCGCCCCAGGCCGCCTTGACCATCGCGCGGTCCAGCCTGCGGCGCGGCTGGAAAAGACCCGGCGTGTCCACGAAGACGATCTGGCTCACGCCCTCCATCGCCACGCCGCGGATGCGCGCCCGCGTCGTCTGAACCTTATGCGTCACGATCGACACCTTCGCGCCGACCATGCGGTTCATCAGCGTGGACTTGCCCGCATTGGGCTCCCCGATCAGGGCGACGAATCCGGCGCGTGTGGTCATTGTCACTCCTTGGGTCTCAGGCCGCGCGTCCTAGCGGAAAACGCCGCCGCCCGCCAGCGTCATGCGCGCCCCTGCCGCGACAGGGCGTAAAGCCCCGCCCCCACGATCAGCGCGGCCCCCGCCCATGTGGCGGCATCCGGGCGTTCGCCGAAGACGGCATAGGCGAGAAGGAAGGCGAAGATCAGCCGCGAATAGCGGAACGGCGCCACCGCCGAAACCGCCCCCGCCCGCATCGCCAGCGTCAACGCGCCATAGGCCGCAGCCCCGAAGACGGACGCGGCCGCCAGCAGACCCAGCGACTACGCCCCCGGCAGGCGCGGCGTCTCGCCCACCCAGACCAGATAGACAAGCCCTGCGAAGATCAGCACGGCAAAGCCCAGACTGCCCAGCTGCGCGGTCGACATCGCAGGCGGGCTTGCCCGCGTCGCCAGATCGCGGCCCGCAAACCCGATCAGCCCCAGCACCGCGAAGAGCGAGGCAGGCTCGAACGCGTCCAGCCCCGGGCGCAGCACGATCAGGACGCCCAGCAGCCCGACGCCCATGGCCAGCCAGCGCCGCCAGCCCACCCTTTCGCCGAAAAACACCACCGCCCCCAGCGTCACGACCAGCGGTGCGGCCTGGAGGATGGCCGACGTGCTCGACAACGGCGTGAGCGCCAGCGCCAGACCATAGCCCAGCCGCCCCGCCAGTTCGAAGATGGTGCGCAGAACAAGCGCGCGCGACACGATCGCGGGGTGCCAGACCGCCTCGCCCGCCCGCAGCGACATCAGCGCGAAGATAACGAGGCCGCCCAGTCCGACGATCAGAAGTGCCACACCGATCTGGGTGTCCGTGGTCGCCTGCTTGAAAAGTACGTCTTCGACGGCAAAGGCAGCCATCGCAAGAACCATGAACGCCGCGCCACGCTGATCGGGGGACAGGGTCGTCACCCCTCCGCCTGTTCGACCCGGGCCAGCAGCGCCCGCGCGGCGTCCTGTTCGGCATGCCGCTTCGAGCCCGCGCGCGCCTGTGCCTCGCGCCCGTCGCCCAGGCGCGCGGCAATGGTGAAGACCGGCGCGTGATCCGGCCCTTCGCGGCTCAGTTCGACGTAAAGCGGCGGCTGCATGCCGCGGGCCTGCGCCCATTCCTGAAGCGCGGTCTTGGGGTCGCGGGCGTCGTCCTCGACCGCGCGGATTCGCCCCCCCCACAGACGCAGGACCAGCGCCTTGGCCACGGCGAAACCGGCATCACGGTAGACGGCGGCGATGACCGCCTCCATCGCGTCGCCCAGCAGAGCCTCCTTGCGCCGCCCGCCCGACAGCATCTCCGACCGGCCCAGCCGCAGCACGTTGCCCAGATTGATCTCGCGCGCGACATCGGCGCAGGTTTCCTTGCGCACCAGCGCGTTGAAGCGGGGCGCCAGCTGGCCTTCACGGGCCTGCACGTCCTCTTCCAGCAGCGCCTCGGCCATGACGAGGCCCAGAACCCGGTCGCCCAGGAATTCAAGGCGCTGGTTGTCCTCGCGGTGCGGCGTGCCAACCGAGGCATGCGTGACCGCGCGCACCAGAAGCGAAGGGTCCGCGAAGCGGTGCCCGATCCGGGCCTCGAAGGCCGTCAGTTCACCCGAGAGCTTCATTCGATCCGGTGGAAGAAGCGGTCGCCGCGCCAGGTCCAGAACGCGAAAAGCGACGTGCCCGCCGACGAGAAGAGCACCCGGTCAGCGCGTCCGACAAGGTCTTCGAAAGGCACGAAGCCGACGCCGCCCGCGCTTTGCGGAATGCGCGAATCCGAAGAATTGTCGCGGTTGTCGCCGACAAAGAAGAAATGCCCTGCAGGCACGCTATAGACGCCGGTATTGTCGGTCGACCGGTTCTCGATGTTCAGGACGATATGCGCGCGGTCATTCGGCAGCGTTTCGATCTGGCGCGGCTTTTCGCAGATGCCACCCATGCCCACGACGCCGTTGGCGCAACGCGGGCGCACCCGGCCGGGGCCCTGAAGCTCGACCACCTCCTCGAAGACGCCCGCGTCTTCGAGTTCGACAGGAACCTCGTTGATGAACATCACGCCGTCGCGGAACTGGATGCGGTCGCCCGGCAGACCCACCACGCGCTTGATGAAATCGCGCCCCGTGACCGGGTGGCGGAAGACGGCGACATCGCCGCGTTCGGGCTCCTCGCCCCAAATGCGACTGTTGTTGCCCTTCAGGAACCCGCAGAGATCTTCGGCGTCGATATCGAGCCCCACCGCCGGTACGCGCACGCTGGGGCAGGACGCATAGGACCAGCCATAGGCCATCTTGTTGACGAAGAGGAAATCGCCGATCAGCAGCGTCTCCTTCATCGAGCCCGAGGGAATCCAGAAGGGTTGCAGGAAGACGGTGCGAAACACCCCGGCGATGAGCAGGGCATAGACGATCGTCTTCACGGTTTCGACGATGAAACCGGGCTTCTTCTCCGTGGCGGCCATGCGGACAGGTTCCTTCGGATGGGGTCGCGCGCTACATGCGGGCAGCACCGGGGTAAGTCAAGGCAGGCACGTCCGCGCCCTTGGGCCGTGCCTCGATCACCACGAAGGCCTGCGCCCAGGGGTGATCGTCGGTCAGGCTGACATGGATGATCGCCTCGTAACCGTCGGGCGTCATTTCGCGCAGACGTTCCGCCGCCCAGCCGGTGACCTGCATCACCGGCTGGCCGGTCGACAGGTTGGTGACACCCATGTCCTTCCAGGCGATGCCCATGCGCAGCCCCGTGCCCAGCGCCTTTGAACAGGCCTCTTTCGCGGCCCAGCGCTTGGCATAGGTGCCCGCGATATCCTTGCGACGTTCGGCCTTGCGCTGTTCGGCCGGGGTGAAGACACGGTCGCGGAAGCGGTCGCCGAAACGCGCCAGCGTGCGTTCGATCCGGTCAATGTTCGCAAGGTCGGTGCCAATGCCAAGGATCATGCCGCCTCCTATCCCGTGGCCAGGAACATGGGGAAACTGACGCCCAGCGCCCAGGCCAGGCAGAGGCCAAGGCCAAGCCCCGCCCCCATCGCGCCTTGCCGCCGCGCCGCCCAGCGGCCCAGCAGACCGAAGACCGCGTAGAACAGCACGACCACCGGCGCGATCATCAGAAGGAAGAACAGCCCCCCGAAATCGAGCGCGACGGCGAACCCCAGTGAGGCAAGGAACGCCACCCGCGCCAGCACCCGGCGCAAGAGCCCCGCGCGCCCGCCATCGGTGATCAGCGCATCGCCCAGCATGAAGGGCACTGCCCCCAGCGCCAGCGCCGCGACGATGGGCAGGCGTTCGGGGATGGGCCAGAAGTTGGCGGCATAACGGTCAAGCATCATCCCCAGCACGCCCAGCCCCCAGATCAGCACGGCAAGCGTCGCGACGGGCCGCACCGGCCCGAAGGCCACGCCCAGCCAGCGCAGCACCGCGATCTGGATCGCCCCGTAAAGCGCGAGATGGATCGCCAGATGATCGGCCACCAGCACCGGGAGCATCTGCGGATCGACCAGCACCGCGACCGGCGGCGCGATCACGGCAGGCAAAAGAACCGCCGCCGCAAAGCCCCCCGGCCCCGGCATCGCCCGCACCGGATCGGGGCGGCGGGGCAGCAGCCGCGCGAGGGGGGCGGCCAGCGCCACCAGCCCGAAGAGGAGCGCAAGGATCCAAGGCCCCGTCGGCGGCACCGGCACGGTGACGTCGCGCCCGAAATACCCGTTCAGCCAGTCGACCGCCGCCGCCCGGCCCGCCCGGCTGTGCAGCACGCCCACATGTTCGGCGTAAGGCGCGACCACGGCCATGCGGCGCACATCGCCCGCTTGGGCCATCGCGCCCTCGCCCGCAGCGGGATCGACCATCGCCACCGCCTGCCGCGCAAAGGCCCGCAGGCCCCCTTCCCAGGCACCGGCGATCAGAAGCATGTCGCCCGGATGCGTCGCGTCGATGGCCTGACTGAACGCCGAGACAAGGACCAGCGGCCCGATCTTCTCCGGCGCGTCCAGCGCGGCGCGCACAAGGATATCGGTCGCCATGGAATGGCCCAGCAGCACCACCGGCCCGTCCGACCCCGCCGCCGCGACCACCCCCAGCGTCTGGTCCACCAGCAGCCGCGTTGTCCCGTCGATGGAATTGACATCCCCCGACATCGGCACCGGGTGGCGGCCATGCCCTTCGAAATCGAAGGTGAAGACGTGGTAGCCCGCCCGCGCCAGCGTCAGCGCATAGCCCTGCATCATCTGGCGCGACCCAGCGAAGCCATGGGCGACGACGACGACAGGCCCCTCCACCCCGAAGACCGTAACCGGCGTCTCACCCACGCGCATCTGTTCGATCGCGACCCCGGCGCGTTCCCGCTCCTGCACGAAGATGCCGCCCAGCACCGCGACCAGTGCAACGGCCAGATAGAGAAGGCGGCGCGGCGTCATCTGCCCGGGCTGCGAACCAGCGCCCGCAGACCCGTCATCCGCGCGCCTCGTCCATGAGCCGCCGCATCTCGTGGATCGCCGGTTTCAGGCCTCGGAAGATTGCCTCGCCAATCAGGAAATGGCCGATGTTCAGCTCGCGCACCTCGGGAAAGGCCGCGACCGGCTGCACCGTTTCATAGGTCAGCCCGTGACCCACATGCACCTCGAGGCCCAGCCCATGCGCAAAGGCCGACATCTCGCGCAACGCGTCCAGTTCGCGGTCGCGGCGGGCGAAGTCGCCTTCGTGATGGGCGTCGCAATAGGCGCCGGAATGCAGCTCGATCACCTCTGCCCCAATCCGGTGGGCGGCTTCGATCTGGCGGCGGTCAGCGGCGATGAAAATCGACACCCGGCAGCCCGCCTCGCGCAGGGGCGCGATGAAATGGGCCAGCCGGTTCTCTTCGCGCGCGACTTCAAGCCCGCCTTCGGTCGTGCGCTCTTCGCGCTTTTCGGGCACGATGCAGACTGCATGCGGGCGGTGGCGCAGCGCGATGGCCTGCATTTCCGCCGTCGCCGCCATCTCGAAGTTCAAGGGCACCGACAGCACCTCCATCAACCCCTCGATGTCGGCGTCCGAGATGTGGCGGCGATCCTCGCGCAGATGCGCGGTGATGCCGTCGGCGCCCGCCTCTTCCGCCAGTTTCGCGGCGCGCAGCGGGTCGGGCGTATCGCCGCCCCGGGCATTTCGGACAGTGGCGACGTGATCGATGTTCACGCCCAGTCGCAGATGAGGCAGGCCGGTCATGCGGAACGCTCCCGATTCGGAAATTTGATCAAATCCTAGTCCGCCTTGCGCTTCGCGTCAGCCTTGGCGGCGGCCTTTTTCTTCAGTTCCATCAGCTTGGCGCGCAGCGCCCCCTTGCGCCGGTGCTGATAGGCGCGGATCAGCGGCACCGACAGATAATAGCAGATCGTCGCCGCCACCACGCCGGGCAGGACGCCGCCCACCAGATAAGGGAAGAAGACCTCGTCATAGAAGACGGCCAGATGCGACCAGTCCGGCGTTTCGCCGGTGAAGACCGACTTGAGGTTGTGCCAGAGATCATGGCCCGCATCGACGAACTTTCCCGCGAAGGACCGCTGATGATATTCCTCGAATTCGGTGCCCAGCAGCCAGTGACCGGTCTGCAGCGACACGATCCCGATCGGCACATAGGTCAGCGGATTGCCGAAGAACGTGGCCATGAGAGAGGCAAGGATATTGCCCTGCATCACCCGCGAGATGATGGCGGCGACGATGAAATGCAGTCCGTAGAACGGCGTGAAGGTGGTGAAGACCCCGGCCCAGATCCCGCGCGCGATGCGTTCGGGGCTGTCGGGCAGGCGGCGCACCCGGTGCTTCACATAGTGGAAGGCACGCGTCCAGCCTCCGCGCGGATAGAGAAACTCGACACCCGCGCGCCAGACCGACCTGCGTTCCCGGCGTTTGAAAACCAAGCTAGCCTTCTCCTGCGCCCCTTGTGCGCCTCAAGTTGCCGCCACGGCGGGCGCCCGTGCCGTTTCGCGATGCCGCGCCAGGGCGGCGACGTCGCTTTCCGCCTCGAGCGCCAGCATCAGCGAATGCAATTGTTCTACGTCACGCAATTCAACATCGATCAATAATCGGAAGAAATCGGGTTTGCGGTCCAAGAACTCCAGGTTGGAGATATTGGCCTTCCGGTCCCCGATCAATGTGCAAATCCGTCCCAGCACGCCCGCATCATTCCCGATCGTGAGATCGAGCGTGATTGTATAGACCGCCGGATGCGTGCCGCTGTGCCAGTGCAGGTCGATCCAGCGCTCGGGTTGATCTTCGTAATCGCCCAGTCGCACGCAGTCGATGGAATGAACCACGACACCCTTGCCGCGGAAGGTGATGCCGATGATCCGTTCGCCCGGCAGCGGCTGGCAGCATGACCCGCGCTCGAAACTCTGGCCCGGTTCGAGACCGATGACCGCCCGGCGCGGCGGCACCGGGTCGCCGCGCTGGGGGGCAAGTTCGGGATAGACCGCCTGAATGACTTCGTAGGTGGTGAGCTCGGCGCTGCCCAGCCGCGCCAGCAGCGTGTCGCGCTCGTCGAGCCGAAGCGCCTTGGCCGCGGTGTCCAGCACCTTGTCGGTCGCCTTGCGCCCCACATGTTCCAGTGCCGCGCGCACCAGTTCA
>CAZNMV010000112.1:0-8943 GCA_964573835.1 uncultured Aestuariivita sp.
CGATGAAGGTGCGGTAGCGCCCTTCCTCGTGCAGCGTCGCGATCGCCTGGTCGAGCTGCTTCTCGCGCCCGCGTTTGCACTGAAAGCATCCGCTGCAGCCTGCAAGGGCCTTCAGCCCGGGTTCCGTTGTCATTGCTCTGCCTTTCAGATCCGCTTCTGCACTCCTGCCAGAACAACTGCGCCAAGCCGACCGTTTCGCGAACAGTGGAAAGTCGAACAGGTGATCCGACCAAAGTCTGAAGGCGGGTGTCCGGTCGGGGCGCGGGGCCGGGCTTTTCCGAGGTCGAAAGCTCTGCAGAAGCGGCTTTTCGAGGTGCCTGACCCCGCGCATCGGCAGGCGCATGGATGATGCCGCGCATCATTGGTTGATCATTGCACTTCCGGTCGCCCCGTCTGTCTTCTGACGGTCAGGTCGTGCTGTCCATCCTGCCGGGGCCTCGGGCATTATCGAGGTCAAACGCCTGGAAAGAGGTGAGCAGGATGATCAGCGACCCACATTTGCGACAGCTGCTCGAGTTGACCGTCGCACTGGAGATTGCCAAGACCGAACGCGATGGCTGCCGGGCTCAGGCCGAGCTTCTGAAATCCCGCCTCGAAGACGTCACGCGCCGTGCGGAACGGGCCGAAAGCCGTCTGCACGAAACCACGAAGATGCTCTGGACGCTTGCGCGCGATGCCGTCACGGCACCGGCCCGATCCGTCGCGACCGAGGTCATGGTCGATGGGAAGCGTGTCCTGCATCTCAGCAATCCGGTCACGCGCGACCGCGAGGATCGAAGAGGCCAGAGAAAGCAGCTCTAGCCCTCGCGCGGGCGAGCGTTTGAGGGCTAGACCGTCTGGTAGTCGCCCACGATGGCGCGCAGGTCTTCGGGGCTTGCCACGTCGTGCACATCCGCAAATCCGTTCGGCGCGCGGGCCTGCACGAAATCGATGACGCGCTCCGGGCCGCCAGCGCGGTTCATGCGCACGATCTCTGCCGTGACGGGGCGGCGTGCGGTTTCATAGGCGGCCAGTGCGGCCACGATGTCTGACGTTTCGGTCAGCCTGTCGGTCAGGCAGCGCGCATCGAGAATGGCCTGGCTCGCACCATTGGACCCGACAGGATACATCGGATGCGCGGCATCGCCGATCAGGGTGACGCGCCCGCGCGACCAGAAGGGCAGGCTGTCACGGTCACACATGGGATACTCGTAGATCCCGTCGGTTTTCCGGACCAGATCCTCAAGGTTCAATTCGGTCACGGCGAGATTGCCCCGGGAATGCTCCAGCACGTCCTGAACCGTTGCCTGCCGTGACCAATCGTTTCGCGATGGCGGCGGGGTGCCGTCTTCGGCAACCTTTACGTTGACCACCCAGTTCATCAGCGCCTCGTCGGGGCGGGCCGGGTCATGTGCAATGGGATAGAGCACCAGCTTATGATCCATGCCCCCCGCGACGATCATCGTATCTCCGCCACCAAATCGCGGGACCCATGTAGCCCCGCGCCACATCATCACCCCGCTCCAGCGGGGGTACCCTTCGTCGGGATGGAAATGGGCCCGCACCCTTGAATGGATGCCATCCGCGCCGATCAGGATATCGCCGGTTGCTTCCGACCGGGCCCCGCCATGGCTCATGAACTGGGCGCAGACAGCATCCCCGGTTTCGCGAAAATCCACCAATGCACGGTCCGTTACCAGATGATCCGGCCCCAGCCTGTCCCGAACGCAGTCCAGCAGCATCCTGTGCAGCCGGCCGCGGTGAATGGAGTACTGAGGATGCGCGAGTCCGGCCCAGAGGCCACGTGGCTGCATCAGGATATCGTGACCGGTGGCGGTCTTGTAGATCAGTTGACGTGTCCTGACCCCGATCTCGTCCAGCCGCGCCGTCAGACCCAGACGATCCAATTCGGCCACGGCATGGGGCAGTACATTGATCCCCACGCCGAGTTCGCCGGACGCCCGGGATTTTTCGTAAACTCGGGTTTCGATTCCGGCCTCGTGCAGCATGAGCGCAAGGGTCAATCCGGCAATGCCGCCGCCGGCGATGAGAACAGACATGGATTTCCTCTTGTCGTGGAGGCCCCCCTCCCGGCCAGACGCGGGACAAGGACGGCAGCTACCAAAACCCGGCCCGGCACTCGGCATGCTCACCTGCGCAGGACTGCCATGCCGCCGGTTTGCAGGCAAGAGGCGGGCGGAACAGGTCCGTCGCAAGCAGCTCGGGTGGGCGCAGCGGCCCCCGGACCGGTGCCGTCAGAACACGGCTATGGCCCCCGGTGAGATCACCGCACAATACGCAAAAGCAGAGAGATGGTGCTGTGAGAGAGGATTGAACTCTCGACCTCTCCCTTACCAAGGGAGTGCTCTGCCACTGAGCTACCACAGCGCCGGTGCGCGGGGGGATAGACGCATTCGAAAGGTGACGCAAGCCCAATCTGGACCCTCACGCACGCCTCGGATAGACAGGGGCATGAGTGACAAGACCCCCACCCCCAAGGCCGCGAAAGAGACCGATGACAGGGCCGAAAGGCTGAAGTCGGCGCTGAAGGCGAACCTCGCGCGGCGCAAGGCGCAAGCGCGTGCGCGCGAGGCCGTGCAAGGGGACAGGGGCGCAGAGAACGAGGGCTGAGCATGGACAAGATCGTGGTCACGGGCAACGGCCCGCTGCAGGGAACAATCCCCATCGCGGGGGCGAAGAACGCCTGCCTTACCCTCATGCCGGCCACGCTGCTGAGCGAGGAACCGCTGACGCTGACAAACGCGCCGCGGCTGTCGGACATCCGCACCATGACGCAGCTTCTGCAGTCGCTGGGCTGCGAGGTCACCGGCCTGCAGGACGGACAGGTCATTGCGATGTCGAGCCATGACATCACCAGCCACACCGCGCATTACGACATCGTGCGCAAGATGCGCGCGTCGATCCTCGTGCTGGGGCCGATGCTGGCGCGGCTGGGCCATGCGGTCGTGTCGCTGCCCGGCGGCTGCGCCATCGGCGCGCGCCCGGTCGATCTGCACCTGCGCGCGCTCGAGGCGCTGGGCGCCGAGATGGACCTGCGTGAAGGCTATGTCCACGCCACCGCCCCGGGCGGGCTGAAGGGCGGCGTGATCGAGTTTCCCTTCGTCTCGGTCGGCGCGACCGAGAACGCGCTGATGGCGGCGACGCTGGCGAAGGGCACCACCGTGATCCGCAACGCCGCGCGCGAACCCGAGATCGTCGACCTCGCTGTCTGCCTGCGCAAGATGGGCGCGCGGATCGAGGGCGAAGGCAGCTCGACCATCACCATCGAAGGGGTCGATCGCCTGCATGGGGCAACCCACCCCGTGGTCACCGACCGGATCGAGCTTGGCACCTACATGCTCGCCCCCGCCATCTGCGGCGGTGAGGTTGAATGCCTGGGCGGGCGGATCGATCTGGTGGGCGCCTTCTGCGAAAAGCTCGACGAGGCGGGCATTGACGTGGTCGAGACCGAGCGCGGCCTGAAGGTGCGGCGGCGCGGCGACGCGGTCCGCGCGGTCAATGTCACCACCGAACCCTTCCCGGGCTTTCCCACCGATCTGCAGGCACAGATGATGGCGCTTCTGTGCACCGCCGAGGGCGTGAGCGTTCTGGAAGAGAAGATCTTCGAGAACCGCTTCATGCACGCGCCCGAACTGATGCGCATGGGCGCCAAGATCGACGTGCATGGCGGCACGGCCCGGGTGACCGGCGTGCAGTCGCTCAAGGGTGCGCCCGTCATGGCGACCGACCTGCGCGCCAGCGTCTCGCTCATCCTGGCCGGGCTGGCGGCGCGGGGCGAAACCGTGGTGAGCCGGGTCTACCACCTCGACCGCGGCTACGAACATGTCGTGCGCAAGCTGTCGGGCGTGGGCGCCCGCATTGAACGGGTCAGGGACGAATGACCGAAGATGCCCGCTTCGAGGATGGACGCGAGACACCGCTGAACCTCGGCGCGCTCGATGCCGAGGATCTGAAGGTGATCTCGTCGCTGGTGCAGGACGCGGTCTTTCCCGCGACCGAAATGCGCTGGGTGGCGGCCGAGCGGCGCTTTGCGCTTCTGATCAACCGCTTCCGGTGGGAAGATGCGGGCCGCGCGCGCCACGGGGCCGAACGTGTGCAGGCGCTTCTTGTCTTCGACAATGTGCTGAAGGTGGCCAGCCAGGGGATCGACCGGCGCGACGCGGACACGATCCTGTCGCTTCTGTCGGTGGACTTCGCCGCCGGTGCGGATGGCGCGGGCGACATGATCCTGACCCTTGCGGGCGACGGGGCGATCCGGCTGTCGGTCGAAGCGGCCGAAGTCACGCTCAAGGACGTGACGCGGCCCTATCGCGCCCCGTCGGGCAAGGTGCCGCAACACGATTGACGGCCATTCCCCGCTTGAGGGGGGCGGGCCCCGGGGCTATGTGGCGACCCTGACAGATGGTGAGACCGCGCATGCCCCAGTTCCTGACAACGACCGAGCCCGGGTTCGAAGACGCCTTCGCGGCCCTGCTGTCCGCCAAGCGCGAAGACAGCCCCGATGTAGACGCGGTGGTGGGGGACATCATCGCCGATGTGCGCGCGCGCGGCGACGCGGCGGTGATCGAACTGACCGCGCGGTTCGACCGGGTGACGCTGACGCCCGCGACCCTGCGCATGTCGGACGACGCCGTTGCGCAGGCGGCGGCGCAGGTGCCGGACGACGTGCGCGCGGCGCTGGAATTGGCCGCGGGCCGGATCCGCGCCTATCACGACCGCCAGATGCCCGGCGATGCCGAATGGCAGGACGACACCGGCGCGACGCTCGGCTGGCGCTGGACGCCGGTGCGCGCGGCGGGGCTCTATGTGCCGGGCGGGCTTGCCTCCTATCCCTCCTCCGTTCTGATGAACGCGATCCCGGCCAAGGTGGCGGGGGTTGGACGGCTCGCCATCGCGGTGCCGATGCCGGACGGGCAGGTGAACCCGGCGGTGATGGCGGCGGCTGAGATCGCGGGCGTGGACGAAATCTATCCCATCGGCGGCGCGCAGGCGATCGCGGCACTGGCCTACGGGACGGAGACGATCCCCCCCGTCGACAAGATCACCGGCCCCGGCAACGCCTATGTGGCGGCGGCCAAGCGGCGGGTCTTCGGGCGTGTCGGCATCGACATGATCGCGGGGCCTTCGGAAATCCTTGTCATCGCCGACGCCGACAACGATCCCGACTGGATCGCGCTCGACCTCCTGTCGCAGGCCGAACATGACGAAAGCGCGCAATCGATCCTGATCACCACCGATGCCGCCTTCGGCCAGGCTGTGGCCGCTGCGGTGGACAGGCTTTTGCAAACACTCGACCGCCGCGCCATCGCGGGGGCAAGCTGGCGCGACTTCGGCGCGGTGATCGTGGCGCGCGACCTGAACGAGGCGGCAGCCTTGTCCAACCGCATCGCGCCGGAACACCTCGAGCTTTGCGTGACAGACCCCGAGGCGCTGGCCGCGCTCTGCACCGAGGCGGGGGCGATCTTTCTCGGCCAATGGACGCCCGAGGCGATCGGCGACTACATCGGCGGGCCGAACCACGTTCTGCCCACGGCACGGTCGGCGCGATTCTCGTCGGGGCTGTCGGTCATGGATTTTCTCAAGCGCACCACGCTGGCGAAGATGACACCCGGCGCCTTGCGTGCTATCGGACCCGCGGCGGAGCGGTTGGCGCAATCGGAAAGCCTGCAGGCGCACGGGGCCTCCGTGCGGGCGCGGCTCGACAAACTGAACAGGTGAAGACCCATGTCCCGTATCGTCGAGATCGAACTGGACGACAGCAATCTGCCGCCCCCCACGCCCGAGATCGAACAGGAGCGCCGGGTGGCGATGTTCGACCTGCTCGAGGACAACACCTTCGTGCTGCCCCCGCGCGACGACCGGCCCGTGCTGCCGGGACCCTACCGCGTCGGCCTGTCGATCCGCGACAAGAAGCTGGTCTTCGACGTGGTGACCGAGGACCATCAGAAGGCGGCGGAGTTTCACCTGTCGCTCGGACCCTTCCGGCAGGTGGTGAAGGATTACTTCCAGATCTGCGAGAGCTATTTCCAGGCGGTCAAGACCATGCCGCCCAGCCAGATCGAGACGATCGACATGGCGCGGCGCGGCATCCACAACGAAGGCAGCCGCGTGTTGCAGGAACGCCTTGAAGGCAAGGTCGAGATCGACACCGACACCGCACGCCGTCTCTTCACCCTGATCTGCGTCCTGCATTTCGGGGGATGATGTGACCGAACCGCTGCCGCAATCGGTCCTGTTCTGCTGCGATCACAACGCGGTGCGGTCCCCGATGGCGGAAGGCATCATGAAGAAGTTCTACGGCACCGGCACCTATGTGCAGTCCGTGGGCGTCCACAACGACATGGAGATCGACGGCTTTTCCGTCGCCGTTTGTCAGGAGATGGACATCGAATTGTCGCGCCACCGCTCGCGCAGCTTCGACGAGATGGAGGACTGGGGCGACGACCTGTCGTCCTTCGACCTGATCGTCGCGCTGTCGCCGGCCAGCCAGCGGCGCGCACTCGAACTGACGCGCTTCTATCACCTGAAGGTGGAATACTGGCCCATCCTTGACCCCACGGGACTGGGCGAGACGCGCGAGGCAAAGCTGGCCAGCTATCGCATCGCCCGCGACCAGATCGTTGCGCGGCTGACGGAGAAATGGGGCGAACCGACGGAGGTTGTGTGATGGATGTTGTGCGGCGCTATTTCGAGGCGTTCAATGCAGGCGATACGGACGGCATGCTGGCCTGTCTGACCGATGACGTGGCCCACCATGTCAACGAAGGCAAGGTGCGCGTCGGCAAGGATCTCTTCGGGCAGTTCTGCGCGCATATGAGCCGCTGCTACCGCGAGGAACTGACCGGCATGGTCATCTTCGACGGCGACGGCGGACGCCGCGCGGCGGCGGAATTCATCGTGAACGGCACCTATCTCGAAACCGATCCGGGCCTTCCGCAGGCGCGCGGCCAGACCTACCGACTGCCGGGCGGGTCCTTCTTCGACATCCGCGACGGCAAGATCGCGCGGGTGACGACCTATTACAACCTTGCGGATTGGGTGGCGCAGGTCTCGTGACCGAGGTCCGGGTTCTGAGCGGTGCCGCGCTTGACGCGGCGCTCGACGATGTGGCGCGGCTGCGCATCGCGGTCTTCCGCGACTGGCCCTATCTCTATGACGGCGATGCCGACTACGAACGCCGCTATCTCGAACCCTACCGCACCAGTCCGCGCGCGGTGATCGTGGGGGCGTTCGACGGTGCGCGGCTCATCGGCGCGGCGACGGGATCGCCGCTGGAAGATCACAAGGACGACTTCGCCGCCGCCTTCGCGGGCACGGGCTTTGATCTCGCCACCATCTTCTACTGCGCGGAATCGGTGCTGCTCCCTGGCTACCGGGGGCAGGGGATCGGCCACCGCTTCTTCGACCTGCGCGAAGGTCACGCCCGCGCGCACGGTTTCAAGCGCTGCGCCTTCTGTGGCGTTGTCCGCCCCGAAGATCATCCCGCGCGGCCCCCGGATTATGCGCCGCTCGATCCCTTCTGGCGCAAACGCGGCTATGCGCCTTTGCCCGGCGTCGTCGCGCGCTTCTCGTGGAAGGACCTGGGCGATGCGGATGAGACCGCAAAACCGCTCCAGTTCTGGATGCGGGATTTGGGCTGAGCGTCGCATGCGTATTTGCAACGAGAAGAAGGACAGGGGCGCGCTCTTCCGGCTTCTTCTCGTTCCAAATACGCAAATCCCCCGCTCTGGCCCCCGTACCGCCGCCGGGTTAGGGTGCGCGGGAAGGAGAGCCCCATGAAAGTCGCCGCCGCCGCCTATCCGCTCGATATCCTGCAAAGCTGGGATCACTATGCCGACAAGCTCGCCTCGTGGGTGGGCGAGGCCGCGGGGCAGGGGGCTGATCTGCTGGTCTTTCCCGAATATGGCGCCATGGAGCTTGCCACGCTAGCGGGGATGGAGGTCGCGGGCGATCTCGAAGCCTCGCTCTGGGCGGTGGCCGACCGGCTGGAGGAAGCCGACGCGATCCACGCACGCCTCGCGGCCGAGCACGGGGTGCATATCCTGGCCGCCTCGGCGCCTGCGCATGGAACCGGGCCGCGCCCTGTGAACCGCGCGCGGCTCTTCGGACCCGACGGGCCGATCGGGCATCAGGACAAGCAGATCATGACCCGCTTCGAGCGCGAAGACTGGGATGTCGTCCCCGGCGGGGGGCTTTTTCTGTTCGATACCACGCTGGGGCGGATCGGGGTGCTGATCTGTTATGATGCGGAATTCCCGCTTCTGGGCCGCGCGCTGTCCGAGGCAGAGCTGCTTCTGGTTCCGTCCTGCACCGAGGCTCTCGCCGGCTATTGGCGGGTGCGCATCGGGGCCATGGCGCGGGCGCTCGAAGGCCAGTGCGTGTCGGTCATGTCTTCGGTCGTGGGCGAGGCGCGCTGGAACGAGGCGATGGAGGTCAATACCGGCGCGGGCGGTGTCTTCTGCCCGCCCGACCGAGGCTTTCCGTCCACCGGCGTGCTCGCCGCGGGCGAGATCGGCCGACCCGGCTGGACCTTTGCCGAGGTGGATCTTGCCGCCATCGCCGAGGTCCGCCGCGACGGCGTGGTGCTGAACCGCACCCATTGGGAGGAACAGCACGACCGCTTCGAAACGGTCGAAACCGCGCCGACACCCCGACTTCGCGCTTGAAAAAGCATTCCTTTGCGCGCATGTAGTGCGCTGCCCGAAAAGGTTACGGGCGGATATGCAGTGGAGACCACATGGCCAAGGAAGATACGCTCGAATTCCCCGGTGTCGTGAAGGAACTGCTGCCGAATGCGACGTTTCGGGTCGAATTGGAGAATGGCCATGAAATCATCGCGCATACGGCAGGCAAGATGCGCAAGAACCGCATCCGCGTTCTGGCAGGCGACAAGGTGCAGGTCGAGATGACCCCCTATGATCTGACCAAGGGTCGGATCAACTA
>CAZNMV010000113.1:0-8941 GCA_964573835.1 uncultured Aestuariivita sp.
AGGGCAAGGGGGCTCTGCCCCCCGCTGCCCATGCGGGCAGCCCCCCCCGGAGATTTGGGGCGAGAGGAAGCAGCAGGCGCATGGGCAAACCGATCAATCTGGCCCTGCAGGGCGGCGGCGCGCATGGCGCGTTCACCTGGGGCGTGCTTGACCGGCTGCTCGAAGGCGACGAGGTCGAGATCGCGGGGATTTCGGGGACATCGGCCGGTGCGCTGAACGGTGCGGCGCTGAAGGCGGGGCTCGTGTCGGGCGGGCGCGAGGGTGCGCGCGCGAATCTCGACTGGCTCTGGGAGCAGGTGGGCGCGGTGGGCGACATGCGCCTGCAGGGCTGGATGACCGGGATCGACCCCGGGTTCGTGTCGCGGTCGCTGGAACATTCGCTGCCCTATGCCCTGGCCGAGACCTGGTCGCGGATGGTGTCGCCCTATGCCTATGGCCCGCTCTACCGCAACCCCCTGCGCCGGATTGTCGAGCGGTTCGATTACGACCGCGTCTGCGCCGGGACCGGCCCGCGGCTGTTCATCTGTGCCACGCGGGTGCGCACCGGCAAGATCCGGGTTTTCGAGGGCGAGGCGATCTCCACCGATGCGATCCTTGCTTCGGCCTGCCTTCCGACGCTGTTTCAGGCGGTCGAGATCGACGATCCCGAAACCGGCCGGCGCGAGGCCTATTGGGATGGCGGCTATACCGGGAACCCCGCGCTTTATCCGCTGTTCGGCGAGGGGCTGCCGCCCGATCTGGTCGTGGTCAACATCAACCCGCTGGAACGTGAGGCACTGCCGGTCACGCCCCAGCAGATCCAGAACCGCATCAACGAGATCAGCTTCAATTCCTCCCTGCTGCGGGAATTGCGCGCCATAGCCTTCGTGCAGCGCCTGCTTGACGAAGGGCGGATCGAAGAGGGGCGCATGGCGCGCGTGCATGTCCACATGATTGCCGACGACGCGCTGATGAACGCGCTGTCCGTGGCGACCAAGCTGGTTCCGACGCCGCCGGTGCTGGCGCGGCTCAAGTCCGCGGGGCGGGCTGCGGCGGAAGCCTTCCTCGCCCGTCATCTTGACGATATCGGGGCGCGCGGCAGCGTCGATCTGCCGGGCATGTTCGGCTGATCAGCCGGCCTTGCGCGCCTTCTTCTCGACCGCCGCCTTCGCCTCTTTCCCGTTGGGATAGACCAGGCCCGCCGAGATGACGAGTTTCGCCGCATCCTCGATCGTCATGTCGAGCTCGACAATGTCGTCGCGGGGAAAGAACAGCAGGAAGCCCGAGGTCGGGTTGGGCGTCGTCGGCACGAAGACCGAGACCATCTCGCCCTCGACCCGCGCCTTGTCGGTGATCTCGCCTCTGGCGGAGGTCGAGATGAAGCCGATGGCCCAGATGCCCCGGCGCGGATATTCGACCAGACAGGCCTTCTCGAAGTTGCGTTCGCTCTGGGCGAACACCGTCTCGGCGATCTGCTTGATGCCGGAATAGACCGAGCGGACCACCGGCGTCCGGTCGACGATGCTTTCGGCCCAGCGCAGCAGCGACCGCCCGATCAGGCCCTTGGCGATCCACCCCACGATGATCGTGAAGATCAGGAAGATGATGACGCCGACGCCGCGCAGGTTGATCCCGATATACTCTTCGGGCCGGAACTGATGCGGCACGAAGGGCAGCACCCAGCCGTCGATCCAGCCGACCACCGTCCAGATCAGCCAGATCGTCAGCCCGATGGGCGCGATGACGATAAGACCCGTCAGGAACGAGGCGCGCAATCCCCCGAGAAGGCCCTGCCGCCGCGGCTTGCCGGTATCGTCGAATGGGTTGGTCATGGGGCAGGGCTTTCTGAGTCTGTCGTGAATTTAGGGGCGGGCCGGGGGGCCGGCAATGGTCAAGCTACCGGCGTGCCGCCCGCCCTGGCCGCTTTGCCGATTGCGCAGGCGATGGCCGCGCCCAGGCGCGCATTGTTGCGCACCAGTGCGATATTGGCGTCAAGCGACGCGCCGCCAGTCAGATCGAAGATCCGCTTGAGCAGGAAGGGCGTCACCGCCTTGCCTGTCACGCCCTGCACCTCTGCCTCGCCCTGCGCCTGCGCGATCAGGGGGGCAAGGCGCGCGGCGGGGATCTCGTCGGCCTCCGGCACCGGGTTTGCCACAAGCTGGCCCCCGGGCAGGCCAAGGGCGGCGCGCATCAGGTGCGCGCGGGCGATCTGCGCGGGATCATCCATGCGCAAGGGCGCGCGCAGGCCCGATCCGCGCGACCAGAAGGCCGGGAAGTCGTCTTGGCCATATGCGATGACGGGCACGCCCAGCGTCTCCAGCACTTCGAGCGTCTTCGGCAGATCGAGAATCGCCTTGGCCCCCGCCGCCACCACCGTGACCGCGGTCTGGGCCAGTTCCCGCAGATCGGCCGAGATGTCGAAGCTCGTCTCGGCGCCCTTGTGCACGCCGCCTATCCCGCCGGTGGCGAAGACGGCGATACCCGCGATCCGCGCGGCGATCATCGTCGCCGCGACGGTCGTCGCCCCGGTGCCGCCGGTGGCAAGGCAGGCGGCAAGGTCCGCGCGGCTCAGCTTCGCCACGCCCTTGGCCTGCGCCAGCCCGCGCAGGGCCGCCGGGTCAAGCCCCACATGCAGCCGCCCCGCGATCACCGCGATGGTGGCCGGGCAGGCGCCCGCGCTGCGCACTTCGTCCTCGACCAAGAGCGCCACGTCGAGGTTGCGCGGCCAGGGCATGCCATGGGTGATGATGGTGGATTCGAGCGCGACCAGCGCCCGGCCCTCTGCCCGCGCGGCGCGGACTTCGTCGCTTTCGATCATGTCGATCACAGCGGTGTCACCCCCGATACATAGCTTGCCGCCGCCTCCAGCGCCTGTGACAGGGCGCCGGCGCGGTCGGCGCCGCGCGCTTCCGCGGCGATATGGGCGGCCATGAACGTGTCGCCCGCCCCGGTGACGCGGGTCACCATGACCTCGGGCGGCATTGCGGTGACCGGGTCGGCGTCTGCCCCGGCTTCGGTCGTCGTGCGGCCGCCATCGGTCACCAGCACCCGGCGCGCGCCCCGCGCGATCAGCGCTGCGGCCGCCTCGGCGCTGCCCGTGAAGGTGGTCTGGCACAGGATGCCCGCCTCTTCGAGGTTCACGTAAAGCGTGCCGCGCGCGTGGTTCAGGAAGGGCAGCAGGCGTTCGGCCTTGCCCGGAGAGGCCGGTGCGACCCGCAGATCGGCGCGGGCAAAGGCGGGGGCGGTGGCGATCTCGTCCAGCAGCGCCCAGGTCAGGTTGCCGTCCACCACGATCCGACCCTCAAAGGGCGCGTCGTCCTGCCCGAGCGTCCCGTCGCGCAGGGGGGCGAGGATCTTTTCGCCTGCCGCCTCCAGCGAATGGGCGTCGGCGATGGCGGCGATCAGGCCGTTCGCGCCCTCGACCGCCATGTAGCGGTCGGTCGGCAGGTCATCCGACCGGTAGAGGTGACCCACCCCCAGCCCCAGCCCCGCGCAGGCGGCGACAAGCTCTTCGCCTTCCGGGTCGCGGCCCACGGCGGACAGAAGCACCGGCCGCATCCCGAAGCGCGCCAGCGTCATCGCGATGTTGAGCGCGACGCCGCCGGGCAGCCGCGTGATCCGACCCGGCACGTCCGATCCCTGCCGCATATGCGCGGGCGACCGGCCGATCACGTCCCACAGAACGCTTCCGATGCACAGGATGTCGATCCTTGGGGTCATGCAGTCCTCATATCCTCTGGCGCGCGCGGCGCAACCGGATCAGCCGGGCACGGCGAAGGTCAGGCCGGCCCACAGCGTCTCCCAGACCGGCACCCCGCCTTTCGGTGCGGGCCGCAACACCACGGCATCGAGCAGATAGGTATGGCCGGGCGTGACCGGGATGGTAGCGCGGCCCTGCGCATCCGTGCGCGCCAGGGTCACTGTCACCGCGCCCCCGGGGTCGCGGTCGAAGATTTCCACCTGCGCATCGGCGCGCGGCGCGCCCCGGTAGAACAGCTGCACCGGAAAGCCTGCGCCCAGATCGTCGGTATAGGGGTTGGCACGCGCCACGAATTCCGTCTCAAGGCCCATGACGCGGTCCGCGCCCGCCGCCCCGCCGATCCCGATCAACGCCTTTACATGCCTTGTATAGGCCTCGACGAATGGCTCTCTGGGCAGGCCCCGGGCATCGTGCAGGGCCGCTGCCCCGCGGAAATCCTTGTGTTCGGTGAAGGCGAGGAACTTGTCCCATTCCCTGTAGGTCACGCGGTCGGGCGTCGTCTCGTAGGCCACCACCATCAGGCCTTCGCCCGGCGCATCCGTCACCAGCGCGGGATTGTCGCCCATGCGCGGCGCGATCGGCGTGACCTTCCCGCCCAGAGCGTATTCGAACCGCGCGCTGCGGGTCGCAAACCAGCCAATCTTGATGCCTTCGAACATCTCGCCGTTCATGAAGCGCGCCACGACTTGCGCATTGGGAGAGACTTGATAAGCCTCGGCTTCGATCCACAACTCGTGCGACAGGGCAGATGCTGCGCCGGTCAGCGCGATCAGCAGACTGGTGACGAGGGAGAGCGGGCGGATGGGTTTGAACAGGGTTTTCATGCGGCTGATGCTCATCCTTGCCGCGGCGCTGTCAAGTGCGGGCGCCACCGTCGCGCATGAGGTTCAGCCGACCATCGCCGATCTGAGCGTGACCGACGGCGCCCTGCGCATCGAAATGGTCCTGAACGCCGAGGCGTTTGTGGCCGGGATCGACCTCGACGGGCTGACCGACACCAACGAGGCCAGCGAGAACGACATCTACGACCGCCTGCGCGCGCTGCCGTCTCAGGCGATGACGCAGGAGTTCCGCGCCTTTGCCGAAACCTGGATCGCCCGTATCGGCGTGACGGCGGACGGCGCGCCGGTGCCTCTGACGGTCGAGCGGATCGAGGTGCCCGAGACCGGTAATGTCGATTTGCCCCGTCAGAGCGTGCTGGTCCTCGGCGGCGCGGTGCCCGGCGGCGCGGCGGCGCTGGATATCGCCTGGCCCGATGGCGCGGGCGACGTCGTGCTGCGCCAGCAGGGCGTCGCGGACCCCTTTACCGGCCTGATCGCGGGCGGTGCGTCCTCGGGCCCGGTCCCGCTGGCGGGCGGCGCGGCGCGCGGGGGCTGGCAGACCTTCGTCGATTACATCCCCGTGGGCTTCGACCACATCCTGCCCAAGGGGCTTGATCACATCCTCTTCGTGCTGGGGCTGTTTTTCCTGTCGACGCGCCTGCGTCCGCTGATCTGGCAGGTCAGCGCCTTCACGCTGGCCCATACGGTGACGCTGGCGCTGGGGGCGCTGGGATATGTGAACATCCCCGGTTCGATCGTCGAGCCGCTGATCGCCGCCTCGATCGTCTATGTCGCGGTGGAAAACCTGTTCTCGGACGGGCTCAGCCGGTGGCGGCCTCTGGTGATCTTCGGCTTCGGTCTCTTGCACGGGCTGGGTTTCGCCAGCGTGCTGGGCGAATTCGGCCTGCCCTCGGGGCAATTCGTGCCCGCGCTGATCGGCTTCAATGTCGGTGTGGAACTGGGCCAGCTGACGGTGATCGCCATCGCGTTTCTGGCGGTGGGGGCCTGGTTCGGGGCCAGGCCCTGGTATCGCCGAGCGATCGCCATGCCCGCGTCTCTGGTGATCGCCTGTGTCGGCGCATGGTGGTTCGTGGAACGCGTCTTTCTCTGAGCGCTGCCTCAGCCCAGCGGCGCCAGCAGCGCCTTCAGCGCCGCGACCGGATCTTCGGCCTGCCAGATCTCTTCACCGATCCCGAAGAAATCGGTCATCGGCGCCAGCCGCGCCACCGCGTCGCTGTCCAGCCCGCCCTCGGCCACCACCGGCAGTTCGATCATCTGCGACCACCATTCGAAAAGTTCGTCCTCGGCCATGCTGCCATCGCCGAGAAGCGTGGCGCCCACCGGTCCGAAGCTTACGTAATCGGCGCCCGCCTCGCCCGCGTTCATCCCGTCATGGCGTGAGGTGCCGCAGAAGGACCCCACGATGGCGTCGGGCCCCAGCGCCTTGCGCGCGGCCCGCACCTGCTTGGCTGCGGACGACAGATGAACCCCGTCCAGCCCCAGCCGTTCCGCGAGGATCACGTGATCGGTGATCACGAGGGCCACGTCGCGCGCATGGGCCACCTCGCGGCAGGCATCCGCCGCGCGTGACAGGCGGTCTTCGTCATGGGTGGACAGGCTCAGCCGCAGGCAGGCCACGGGCACCGCATCCAGCACCCGCGCCAGTGCCGAGGGAAAATGCGCCAGTTCGATCTCGCGCGGGGTGATCAGGTAAAGCTGGGGCTGCTCGGGCGCGCTCATGGCTCTTTCGGTCCTTCAGACGGCATTGTCGCGCAGCTTTAGCCCATCGGCCCGGCGATGCAAACGGGGTGGCGCATCGCTTGCATGCGGCCCGCGCGCGCCGTAGACGACGCCAAACCGCCACAGGACCATGCCATGACCCCGGGGCTTGCCCATCCCGCCTTCGTCCTCGTCCGCCCCCAGATGGGCGAGAATATCGGCGCCGCCGCCCGCGCCATGTGGAACTTCGGCCTTGACCACATGCGCGTCGTCGCCCCGCGCGATGGCTGGCCGAACGAACGCGCCGTGGCCATGGCGAGCGGCGCGGGCCGTCTCCTCGACGAGGCCATGCTGGTCCCCGACACCGCCGCCGCCGTCGCCGACTGCGCCTATGTCTTCGCCACCACCGCCCGCCAGCGCGGGCTGACGAAGCCCGTCTACAGCCCCGAACGCGCCATGGCGCTGGCCGCGCAGAAGATCGCCGCAGGCGACCGCGTCGCTGTCCTCTTCGGCCCCGAACGTGCGGGCCTTGAAAACGACGACATCGCGCGCGCCAATGCGATCATCTCGGTGCCGGTGAACCCCGACTTCCCGTCGCTCAATCTGGCGCAATGCGTGCTGCTCACTGCCTATGAATGGCGCCGCCAGACAACGGACGTGACCCACGAGACGGTCGAGATGGGCAATTCCGACTGGGCCACCGCGACCGAGATCGAGGCGCTGTCGCGCCATTACGAAGACCGGCTCGATCAGGCAGGCTTCTTCTTTCCCGCGACCAAGGCCGCGACGATGCAGCAGAATCTCCGCAATCTCTGGAGCCGGATGCCGCTCACCCGCGCCGATGTGCAGATGCTGCACGGCATCCTGCGTCAGATGGTCCGCTGGAAGGAAAAGGGCTGACGCTGGACGGGGCAGGGCGCGCGCCTTAGGTTCTGCCCCACCACGCGCGAAGGACGGAAGATGACCGGAAAACGCAAGCTGTTCGAAGAGGTTGCATCCCCCGACGCAGGCCGCGCCAGCGCCGCGGGCGTCATCGACCGTGGCCGCGGCGGCGCGCGCGGCCTGATCCGGGCCTGGCTCATCGTGCTTTTCGCGCTGGTGGTGGCGATGATCGCGGTGGGCGGTCTCACCCGACTTACCGACAGCGGCCTGTCCATCACCGAATGGCGACCCATCACCGGGGCGATCCCGCCCTTGTCGCAGGCCGACTGGGACCGCGAATTCGCGCTCTACCAGCAGATCGACGAATGGCGCATCCAGAACCAGTGGATGACGATGGAGGACTTCAAGGTCATCTACTGGTGGGAATGGGGCCACCGGCAGCTTGGCCGGGTCATCGGCCTTGTCTGGGCCATCGGCTTTCTCGGGCTTCTCCTGTCGCGCCGCATGCCGCGCGGGCGCGCAGGCCTTGCGCCCCTTCTGGCCGCGCTGGCGCTGGCGGGCGCGGGTATCGGCGCCGCCGTGGCGGGGCAGGCGGGGCTTCTGGGCGCGACGGGCCTTCTGGGGGCCAGCGCGCTCTTTCTTCTGTCCTTCATCTTCGTGCCCGCCCCGGATTGGAGCGCGCGACTGCTCTTCATCGGGATGCTGGGCGGCGTGCAGGGTGCCATCGGCTGGTGGATGGTGGCCTCGGGCGTGACGCAGGGCGAAGGCATGACCGATGTCGCCTCGTACCGCCTTGCCACGCATCTGGGGCTGGCCTTCGTCATCCTCGGCTTCATCGCATGGTATGTTTTCCTTCTGGGCCGGTCGGACCGCGACCTGATGCAGGCCCGCCGCGCGAAGGAAGCCCGTCAGTTCGGCCTCGCCACGGGGCTTTTGCACTTTTCCTTCCTGCAGATCCTGATCGGCGCGCTGGTCGCGGGGATCGATGCGGGCCGGTCCTATACCGACTGGCCGCTGATGGGCGGGCAGGTGGTGCCCGCCAGCGCCTTCGTGCTGGACCCCCTCTGGCGCAATTTCTTTGAAAACCCGGGGCTTGTGCAGTTCATCCACCGGGTGACGGGCTACCTGCTTCTCGCTTTCGGCATCGTGGTCTGGCTGCGCGGACGGCAAAGCGCCCATCCGCGCACGCGCTTCGCCTTAAACGCGGTGATGGCGACCTTGTCGCTGCAGATCGTGCTGGGCATCGTCACCGTGCTGTACGCGGCCCCCTGGCAGATCGCGATCCTGCACCAGCTTCTGGCCGTCGCACTTTGGGTGCTGATCCTGCGGGCGCGGTTCCTGTCGGCCTATCCGCAGGCCACCGCAATCAAGGGGACGTGACCATGGCCGCCTATGACGATCTCATGACCTTCCAGCGCCAGACCGAGGCGCTGTCGCAGATCGCGGGACGCCTGTCCTGGGATCAGGAAACCATGATGCCGCGCGCCGCCGCCGAACAGCGGGGCGAGGAATTCGGCGCCATCGAGGCGGTGATCCACGCCCGCCGCAGCGATCCGCGGGTGGGCGAATGGCTGGCCAAGGCGCGCCCGAAGACGGCTGTGGGCAAGGCAAACCTGCGGCTGATCCGCCGCGAATACGACCGGGCGGTAAAGGTGCCTGAACGGCTCGCCTCCGAGATCGCGCGCGTCACCTCTGTCGGCCACGGCATCTGGGCCGAGGCGCGGCGCACCGAAGACTGCGCCGCCTTTCTGCCCACGCTGGAACGGATCGTCGCGCTCAA
>CAZNMV010000114.1:0-8930 GCA_964573835.1 uncultured Aestuariivita sp.
ACACCGGCGCATCGCCCTGCAGAAGGGCCGCCGCCTCGTCGGCGAGCGGTTGACCGATCAAGGCGCGCGCCTTGGCGGTGACGCGCGCGGCGCGGTCTGCCAGGGGCATCGGTGCATCGAGATCGTGGAAGGCTTCGATCTGCGCGCCGTCCTTGCGCGTCAGGGTAAGCCACGCGTGCAGCTCGCCCAGCGATTCGTCGCCCGCGACCGAAATCCGGTCGCGCAGCGCGGTGACCTGGGGCGCCGTCGCCAGCGCGTCGGACCAGGTGGAAAGTGCCGCGGTGTCATGTCCCGCCACCCGCAGCGCCAGCGCCGTGCGGTAGCTGAACTTTGCCCCCAGCCCGGTCGTGGGCGCGTGCTGGTTGCAGACCGAGAGCCAGCGCAGATGGGTCGCAACGGCGATCTGCGCGACCTCGGGCCCCGCGATGTCGGCTCCCGCCAGCGCCTCGAGCGCGGCATGAAGGCCATGGCAGCAAGCGTGGAACTTGTGGCTGACGCCTTCGAACAGCCAGTCTTCGCCCAGACCGGCGAGCGCGGCGGGATCGGCCACGCCGTGATGCGTGGCGCCGAAACCGTATGGCCCGTCGAGGGCAGCGGGATCGGTCGTCATCCCCGCGCAGGCCAGCCGCGCGCAATCGAACCCGGCCGCCGCCGCCTGCCCGGCATTGTAGGGTTTGCCCATCGTGCCGAACTGCGCCTTGAGCCCTGCCGCCCGCGTGGCGGTCAGCCCCAGCGCCGCCTGCATCGCCGCCCCGTCGCCCCCCATCAGACGCGCTGCCGCAAGCGCCGCGCCGAAAGCGCCCGACGTCGCTGTCTGGTGAAAGCCGATCTGGTAATGCCCGCGCCCCAGCCAGACGCCGATGCGCACCGCCGCCTCCATCCCGATGAGGGCGGCGTCGATCACCTGCGCCAGCGTCGCGCCCGCGGCTTCTCCGGCGGCGAAGGCGGCGGGGAAGATCACCGTCGACGGGTGGCCGATATAGGCGAAATGGGTGTCGTCATAGTCCAGTGCGTGCGCGGTCGTGCCATTGACAAGCGCCGCCGCCCCTGCGGGCAGACGCATGTCGGTGCCGAAGAGAGTGGCCTGCGCGCGCCCCCCGTCGTCGAGAGCGGCCCGGCGCACCAGCTGCGCGACGGGTTCGTCCACGCCCGCGCGCGCCACCGCCAGCCAGTCGAGTGCCGAGAGCCGCGCGACCGCGCGCGCGGTGTCCGCCCCGCTGAGCGGGCCTGCGGCGAAACGGGACAGCGCGGCAGAGAGCGTCATGCGCGGCCCTCCACCCCGGTGACGCCATAAAGCGCCTCGGCCCGGCGTTCGAACGCGCGCACGATGCGCTGCATCGCGTCGTTGAAGACAAGGCCGATGATGCCCTGCAGCACGGCGTTGCGGAATTCGAAATCGACGAAGAAGTCCACCTCGCAGCCGCCGGGCACGTCGCGGAAGGCCCAGGTGGATTTCATGTAACGGAACGGACCGTCGAGATATTCGGTGTCGATCTTGCGCGCCCCGTCCCACAGCAGCACCCGGCTGCCGAAGCGTTCGCGGAAGACCTTGAAGGAGATGACAAGGTCCGCCTCCATCAGCCGCGCGTCGCCCTCGGGGGTGATGCCGCGGATTCGGGCGGCGGCGCACCAGGGCAGGAATTCGGGATAGCGCGCCACATCCGCCACCAGATCGTACATCGCCTGCGCGCTGTAAGGCAGGATGCGGATTTCGGAATGGGTGGGCATGCCGGGGCGCTGGGTTTCCTGATGACTTGGCCCGGGGATGTCGTATGGTTCGGCCGCGAAATCAAGGGGAATGCCATGCCGGCGCGGCCATATGTCATCGACGAACTCATCTCGGCCAAGGCGATCGCCGCACGGATCGAGGCCTTGTCGCACCAGATCGCGGCGGAATTCGCGGGCACCGAAAAGCTGGTCGTGGTGGGGCTTCTGCGTGGCAGTTTCGTCTTCATCGCCGATCTGGTGCGCGAACTCGATCTGGCGGTAGAGGTCGATTTTCTCGAGGCTTCGTCCTACGGCGACGCGACCGAATCAAGCCGCGAAGTGCGCATCCTGAAGGACCTGCGCGGCCAGATCGAAGGGCGCGACGTGCTGGTGGTCGAGGATATCGTCGACACGGGCTACACGCTGTCCTACGTCATCAAGTTGTTGCAGAACCGCAAGCCCGCGAAACTGCGCACCATCGCGCTTCTCGACAAGCCCTCGCGGCGCGAGGTGGCGATCCGCGCCGACTGGATCGGGTTCGAGATACCGGACGAATTCGTCGTGGGATACGGCATCGATTTTGCCCAGGCCAACCGCAACCTGCCCTTCATCGGCAAGGTTCGGTTCACCGACTAGGCCAGCGCGCGCAGAAGCCGCTTGCGGGCGTCGGGGATCGCGCCGATTTCCACCCCGGTGAAGACGTGGAGCGTGTTCATCTGGTGATCGACCACCGCATGGTCGCTGACCCAGCCGCCCATCATCAGGTAGGTCTTCAACAGCGGCGGCATGCGCAGCATCGCCTTTTTCGCATCGGGCTTGCGCCGGAGCCGCGCGGCAAAGCGGAAGACATCGGGCGCCTTCACCCGCGGCAGCCAGCGTTTCGGCGCGAGATGGCGCGCCTTCAGCATGGCGAAGGCGTCGAGATAGGCTTCGGTCTGCGTGCCCGCGAAGGACGAACAGCCAAACAGCATCCCCACCCCGTTTTCATCGACAAAGGCGGTCATCGCCGCCCAGGCCACGCGCAGGATATCGGGGTCGTGCAGATCGGGGTCGATGCAGAAGCGGCCAAGCTCCACCATGCGGCCGTCGAAATCCTGCAGCGCCGAGAGATCGTAGAACTGCGCGGAATAGCTTGCCCCCAGATGCGCCCCACCCTCGAGAACCAGCATGCGGAAGCAGCAGACGAGGCGGTCGGTCGCCGTCTCTTCGATCAGGACATGGGTGCAACTGTCATCGAAGCAATCGGCGTCCGGGGCGGCGGTGCGGAAGGCGCGGGTGCGCAGCGCGCGCGCCATTGCGAGGTCCTGCCGGCCCTCGGCCAGCCGCGCACGGTAACGCCCGCGCTGCATCACCGGAAATGTAACCCGCATCCTGCCCTCTGGCCGCGACCTGCCTGCATCCTGCGGCAGGATCACCCTGTCACGCAAGCTGTGACAGGTGCGTGACGCCGGGGTGATCAGTCGACGAATTGACCGGGGTTGAAATTGCCCAGATTGCCCAGAAGCTGGCGGATGAAGGTCTGCGAGTTGACCGAGCTTTCGGTGACGCGCCGCGACAGCGCAACGACGCGCCCATCCTCGAGCCCGAAGCGTTCGATGTTCTGAACCACGCCCGCGTCATTGAAGCTGATCGCGACGACCTGCCGTTCGATCACCTGCGGGCGGCGCGGGCCGATCGTGCGCACGAGGCTTTGCACATAGTAATAGCCGCTGTCATTGAGCAGACCGGTCGACGACGGCGTGCCGATGGTTTCGGCCACGCTGTCGCGGGTGTCGACGCCCACGACGATCTCGGCAAGGTCGGCGTCCGTCGGCACGAAGCCGTGCTTGCGCACCTGCTCGGCGCAGGCGGCCAGCCCCGCAAGGAGCACGCCGAACACCGCCGCGCGCGCCAGGTTGCGCAGGATAGGTGCGGGTCTTGTCATGGCTGCCTCTTGCCTCGCCGGTCGGTGCCTTCTATCCCGATTACAGAAGGACGGCGTCCGGTTCAAGAAACGAAAGAGACCAAGATGACCAAGCCCGCCCTGACAGGCCCTCTGCGCGTGGCCGATCTGAACGCGCGCACCGGCCATGAGGTCTGTCTGGAACCCGATGCAGAGGCCCGCGCGGCACTGGCCGCGCGCATCGGCATCCCCGCGATCCGCAAATTGCGGCTGGACGGGCGGATCGAGGCCGAAGGCAGCCGCGACTGGCGGTTCGCGGGGCGGCTTGGCGCGACGGTGGTGCAGGACTGCGTCGTCACGCTCGAGCCTGTGACGACGCGGATCGAGGTGGATGTCGTGCGCAGGTATCAGGCCGGATACGTCCCCCCCGAGGAGGACGAGATCGAAATGCCCGAGGATGAGAGCCTCGAGCCGCTGGGCGAGGTGATCGACCCGGGCGCGATTCTGGAAGAAGCGCTGGTGCTGGCGCTGCCCCTCTACCCCCGCAAGGACGGCGCCGAGATCGGCGAGGCGGTCTTCACCGAACCCGGAAAACGGCCCATGACCGATGAACAGGCGCGCCCCTTCGCAGGGCTTGCCGCGCTGCGCGACAAGCTGGAAGACGACGGCTGAGTGGTGCGGGCGGCCGGGGAAAAAACCGGTTGCGCAGTGGCGAAATCCGCGTATTTTCGCGCGCTCATCGGTTTTTGGGTTGGACAAGCGGCGGGCGCAGGCCTAAACGCCTGTCACGCCGCCAGGGAACGAACGGAATCGTCGCCGCGCCGCGCTCATAGACGCGCCGCAGGCCCAAACAAGTGAAGGTTGAGACATGGCTGTCCAACAGAACAAAGTATCGAAGTCGCGCCGCAACAACCGTCGGGCGCATGACGCGCTGGTGGCTGCGAATCCGAACGAATGCCCCAATTGCGGCGAACTCAAGCGCCCGCATCATGTCTGCGCCTCGTGCGGCCATTACGCCGACCGCGAAGTCGTCGCCATGACCGACGAGATCGATCTGGACGAAGACGCCGCCTGACGGCCCGTACCGTCCCCCGGGCCCACCCATGACGGCCACGCCCGACATCAGACCGGCAGCACCCGCCCGCATCCGCATCTCGGTGGACGCGATGGGGGGCGATGCCGGTCCGTCTGTCGTTGTGGCGGGTCTGGCCAAGTTCGCGGCCAAGGTCGCGGATGTCGATTACGTCCTGCACGGCCCGTCCGAGGTGCTGATGCCGCTGGTCGACCGGCGGCGCAGTCTGGCCGGGCGGGTCGAAATCGTCGACGTGGGCGAAGTCGTCACCATGGAGGACAAGCCCAGCCACGTGATGCGTCACGGCAAGGGCACGTCGATGTGGGCGACGCTCGACACCCTGCGTGACGGGCGTGCCGCGGCGGCGGTATCTTGCGGGAATACCGGCGCGCTGATGGCGCTGTCGATGATCCGGCTGCGCAGATTGCCGGGTGTGAACCGCCCCGCCATCGCCATCCTCTGGCCTTCGCGCAACCCGCAGGGCTTCAACGTCATGCTGGACGTGGGCGCCGATGTGCGCGCCGATGCGCAGGACCTGCTGCAATACGCGCTGATGGGTGCCTCTTATGCGCGCAACGGGATGTCGCTGACCCGGCCGCGTGTGGGCCTGCTCAACGTGGGTGTGGAAGAGCACAAGGGCCGCCCCGAACTCAAGGAAGCCTATGACCTTGTCAGCCGCGTGGCCGATCAGGGGAACTTCGACTTCGTCGGCTTCGTCGAAGGCGGGGACATTCCCGGGTCGGTCTGCGACGTGATCGTGACCGACGGCTTCACCGGCAACGTGGCACTGAAGACCGGCGAAGGCACGGCGGGGCTGATCGGCGATCTTCTGCGCGAGGCGTTCGGCTTTTCGCCCCTGTCGCGGCTGGCGTCGCTTCTGGCGCTGACCTCGCTGCGCCGGCTGAAGAAGCGGATCGACCCGCGCCGCGTCAATGGGGGCGTGTTCCTCGGCCTCAACGGAACGGTGGTGAAATCCCACGGCGGGGCCGATGCGACCGGCGTCGCCGCGGCGGTGAAACTGGCCTACCGACTGGCGCAGACCGGGTTTTCGGAAAAACTTGCCGCGCGGGTTGCATCCGCCGCCCTGCTTGCTCAGGATGTCGCGGCCGGGGCGGCGACCGCCCCGGACAGCCAGACCACACCGGAAGGACAGGCCCCGCAATGATACGTCGCGCCGTGGTGGCCGGGGTGGGCCACTACCTTCCCGAACGGGTTGTCCCGAACAGCGAATTCGAGGCGACGCTGGACACCAGCGACGAATGGATCCGCGCGCGATCAGGGATCGAGCGGCGCCATTTCGCCGCCGAAGGCGAGACGACCTCCGACATGGCGGCGGCAGCCGCGCGCGCCGCGCTGGCCGATGCGGGCCTGACCGCCGACCGGATCGACGCCATCGTGCTGGCCACATCAACCGCCGATCTGACCTTTCCGTCCGCCGCCACGATGGTGCAGGCGGCGCTGGGGATGGAGCGCGGGTTCGCCTTCGACGTGCAGGCGGTCTGCGCGGGCTTTGCCTATGCGCTGGCCAATGCCAATGCGCTGATCCTGTCGGGTCAGGCCGAGCGCGTGCTGGTGATCGGCGCCGAGACCTTCAGCCGCATCCTCGACTGGACCGACCGGTCGACCTGCGTTCTCTTCGGCGACGGTGCGGGCGCGCTGGTTCTGGAAGGCCGGATGGGCGGCGGCACGTCGGAAGACCGCGGCATCCTTTCGACCGATCTGCATTCGGACGGGCGCTACCGCGATCTTCTCTATGTCGACGGCGGCGTCTCGACGCAGTCGACGGGCTTTCTGCGGATGCAGGGCAACCAGGTCTTCCGCCACGCGGTGGAAAAGCTGGCCCAGACCGCCGAGGATGCGCTGGCCAAGGCCGGGCTGGGGGCGGAAGATGTCGACTGGATCGTGCCGCATCAGGCCAATATCCGCATCATTCAGGGCACCGCGAAGAAGATGGGCCTGCCGATGGACAAGGTCGTCGTGACCGTCCAGGACCACGGCAATACCTCGGCCGCATCGATTCCCCTGGCGCTGTCGGTGGGCAAGGCGCGCGGGCAAATCCGCGAGGGCGATCTCGTCGTGACCGAGGCGATCGGCGGCGGGCTGGCCTGGGGCGCGGTCGTGATCCGCTGGTAACCCCGCGAAACCCCGCAAAAACAAGCCCTTGCACCCGCATTCTATTGACTCGCGCGCGCAGTCTCACCTAACGTTGCCGCAAAACGGGGGATGGTATGGGTGAAAAGACACTTACGCGCATGGACCTCAGCGAAGCCGTCTTTCGCGAAGTGGGTCTGTCGCGCAACGAAAGCGCGCAACTGGTCGAAAGTCTCTTGAACCACATCTCGGACGCGCTGGTGCGCGGCGAGCAGGTGAAGATCTCGTCCTTCGGCACCTTCAGCGTGCGCGAGAAATCGGCCCGGGTGGGCCGCAATCCCAAGACCGGACAGGAAGTGCCGATCCAGCCGCGCCGCGTGCTGACCTTCCGCCCGTCGCACCTGATGAAAGATCGCGTCGCGGCGGGCAACAAGTCCGGCGGCTGACGCAGGGGAACGATATGGAAAAGTCACCCGACGCCTTCCGCACCATCAGCGAGGTGGCCGAGTGGCTGGGCGTTCCGGCCCACGTGCTGCGCTTCTGGGAAAGCAAGTTCACGCAGGTGAAACCCGTCAAGCGGGCGGGCGGGCGGCGCTATTACCGCCCCGCCGACATGTCCCTGCTGGGCGGGATCAAGACGCTCCTGCATGACGACGGCATGACCATCAAGGGCGTGCAGAAGCTTTTGCGGGAAAAGGGCACGGGCCATGTCGCGGGCTTTTCTCCCGCACTCGACGCCACGGCGCCCGCGCCGCCGCGCGGCGGGGACGAAGTGGATATCGAAGACGCCTTTCTCATCGAGGTGGAACCCGAGCCGGAGCCTGCGCGGGGCGAGAACGTCGTGCCCTTCCAGAGCCGCGAAGACAGCGAGCCCCCTGCCCCGGCCGCCGCGAAACCGGCAGCGAAGAAACCCGCCCAGCCCAGCCTTCCATCTTTCCTGACCCAGGCCCCCGGCGCTTCGGCCGGCACGACGCCGCGCGTCGTCGATGCGCCCGACCCGCCCGCGGAAAAGGACATCCGGGCCGAGGCCGGTGCGCTGGCGCTGGTGTCTCATCTGCACACGCTCGACCCCGGGACGATGCGGGCGCTGGCACCGCTTCTGGGACGGATGGCTGTCCTGCGCGACCGCATGAGCGGCGCACGCGGCTGAGGCGCGATGATTACCCCTTGCCCCCGGTGCCAAAACCGGTATGAACACCCCCACGTCGGGCTATGGCGCAGCCTGGTAGCGCGTCCGTCTGGGGGACGGAAGGTCGCAGGTTCGAGTCCTGCTAGCCCGACCATAAAATCGCACTGCCAGCCATGCACGCGGCGCGCGGCCCGCGGGAAAGGCCCCTGCCCGTGACCGGCGTTCTTCCTGACCACCAGATCGAGTCGCTGATTGCCACCGGTGCAATTGCCGCCGACGAACCGATTCCCGATGCGCAGGTACAACCGGCGAGCCTCGATTTGCGGCTGGGGAATGTGGCCTATCGCGTGCGGGCGTCGTTTCTGGCGGGGCGCGGTCGGCGCGTGACCGACCGTCTGCCCGAGTTCGAGATGCACCGCTTCGATCTAACGGGGGGCGCCGTGCTCGAGAAGGGCTGCGTCTATCTCGTGCCGCTGATGGAGCGGCTGGCGCTGCCCGCCGATGTGCAGGCGGTCGCCAATGCCAAAAGCTCGACCGGGCGGCTGGACCTGCTGACCCGAACGATCATCGACGGCGGCACGGAATTCGACCGCATCCCCCCGGGCTATGACGGCCCTCTTTACGCCGAGATCTGCCCGCGGTCCTTTTCGGTGCTGGTGCGCCCGGGCATGCGGCTGAACCAGATCCGGTTCCGCCGCGGCGATGCGGTTCTGGACGATGACGCGCTGCGCGCGCTGCACGCGCGCGAGCCGCTGGTGGACGGGGCGGCGGTGATCGAACAGGGCCTGGGTTTCTCGGTCGATTTGGCGATGCCGGGCGACGATCTGGTGGGCTTCCGCGCCAAGCCGCATACCGGGGTGATCGATCTGGACCGGATCGGACAATACGACCCGGCCGAGTACTGGGAAGAGGTGCGCACGCGCGACGGGCGCATCATCCTCGACCCCGGTGCCTTCTATATTCTCGTGAGCCGCGAAGCGGTGCATATCCCGCCCGACTACGCCGCCGAGATGGCACCCTATCTCGCCATGGTGGGCGAGTTCCGGGTG
>CAZNMV010000115.1:0-8928 GCA_964573835.1 uncultured Aestuariivita sp.
AGCCCGATTCCAGTTCGATCATCTGGTAATCGAGGATATGGACACGCCCCGCCGCATCGGTGATCTGCACCTTCTGCCAGAGCGCGCCGCCGATCTCGCGCAACTCCAGAAACCGCACCTCCGCCGGGCGCCACACCATCGGATAGCCCCGCTGCACCATCACCCCGAAGTTTTCCGGCGTGCGGAAAATCTGCTGGATGTTGGGGCTGGCAAAGCTGAACGCCCGGTTGACGTCATCGGCCAGAAACGCCTCGATCTGGCTGTCGATGGTGGTTTCGATCTCCTTGCCCTGCGCCATGGCCGATGCCGCCATGCCCAGAACCAGCCCCAGGGCCATCATCAAAATCCGCATGTCTCTACCTCCTTGCTGAAGGGGGTAGAGCGCCCGCGCGGTTTTGGATCACTTTTTGATCGCGCGCGCCGTTCAGACCAGATCGCCCGCCAGTGCCTTGTCGATCAGCGCAATGGTCTCCGCGATCCCGTAAAGCGCGATGAACCCGCCGAAACGCGGCCCCTGGCTGGCACCCAGCAGCACCTCATACAAAGCGGTGAACCAGTCGCGCAGCGGATCGAACCGGTCGCGGCCCACGGCGTAGACGATGGATTGCAGCGTCTCGTCGTCGGTCGGCCCGTCATGGGCGGCCAGCGCGTCGCGCAGGGCTTGCAGCGCTTCGCGCTCGGCCTCGCCGGGCGCGCGGAAGGTCTTCGCGGGTTTGACGAAATCATTGTAGTAGCGCACCGCGAAGCCCGCCGCCTGATCGAGATCGGGATGGGTGTCGGGGCTGGCCTCGGGCGCATAGCGGTGCAGGAACCCCCAGAGCGTTTCCTTGTCCTCGGCCCCCGCCACGCTGGCGAGGTTCAGAAGCATCGCGAAAGGCACGGTCAGCGTGCTTTCGGGCACGTCGCCCCCGTGGATGTGCCAGACCGGGTTGTTCAGCTGCTGGTCGGGTGACTGGTCAGGATAGGCGCGCAATTGCTGGTGATATTCGTCGACCGCCTTGGGGATCACGTCCCACCAGAGCCGCTTGGCGGTCTTGGGTTTCTGGAACATGAAATACGACAGCGACTCGGTCGAGGCATAGGTCAGCCATTCGTCGATCGAAAGCCCGTTGCCCTTCGACTTCGAGATTTTCTGGCCCTGTTCGTCGAGGAAGAGTTCATAGGTGAAGTGTTCCGGCGCCTTTTCGCCCAGGATTTCGCAGATCGCGTCGTAGATCGGCGTGTTGGTGGAATGGTCCTTGCCATACATCTCGAAATCGACGCCGAGCGCGGCCCAGCGCGCGCCGAAATCGGGTTTCCACTGCAGCTTCACGTTGCCCCCCGTTACGGGAAGCGTCCATTCGCGCCCCGTTTCGTCATCGAAGGTGATGGTGCCGTCCTTCGCGTTCACCTCCTTGAGGGGCACGTAGAGGACGCGGCCCGTTTCGGGGTGCAGCGGCAGGAAGACCGAATAGGTCTGCTGGCGTTCCTCGCGCAGCGATTTCAGCATGACCTTCATGATCGCGTCATAGCGTTCGGCGGCGCGCAGCAGGACCGTGTCGAACTGACCCGACTTGTAGAACTCGGTCGCGCTGATGAATTCGTATTCGAACCCGAAGGTGTCGAGGAACCGGCGCAGCATGGCGTTGTTGTGATGGCCGAAGCTTTCATGCGTGCCGAAGGGATCGGGCACGCTGGTCAGCGGCTTCTGCAGATGTTCGCGCAGCATGTCGGGGTTGGGCACGTTTTCGGGCACCTTGCGCATGCCGTCCATGTCGTCGGAGAAGCAGATCAGCCGCGTGGGGATGTCGCTGATTTCCTGAAAGGCCCGGCGGATCATCGAGGTGCGCGCCACCTCGCCGAAGGTGCCGATATGGGGCAGGCCGGACGGGCCGTAGCCCGTCTCGAACAGGACATGGCCCTTTTCGGGCGGTGCCTTCTCGTAGCGTTTGAGCACGCGGCGCGCTTCCTCGAAAGGCCAGGCTTTGGCGGCAAGGGCGGCGTCGCGCATCAGGGTCATGATCGGGGTTCCCGGGGGTTTGGCCGCGGCGGGGCCGCGCGGCAATGCGCCGCTTCCTATTGTGCAGCCGCGCGGGCGTCAATATTTTCGCCGCGACTGCGAAACCCCGAAGGACGCCTGCGATGACCGATTCCGACCTCCGCGTGCTCAGCCCGCAGGACTGCCTTGTCGCGCTGATGATTGCCGTCTCGGCCTCGGACGAGGATCTGCGCACGGCCGAACTGGTCAAGATCCAGTCGGCGGTGAACATGCTGCCGGTCTTCTCGGACTACGACATCGACCGCATGCGCGAGGCGGCGCAGGTCGTCTTCGATCTGTTCGATCAGGAAGACGGGCTTGATGCGCTGTTCGGGCTGGTGCGGCAATATCTGCCCGAGCGGCTCTATGAGACTGCCTATGCGCTGGCCTGCGACGTGGCCGCCGCCGACGGCACGCTGAACGAAAGCGAACTGCGTCTGCTTGAGGAAATCCGCTACGAGCTGAACATCGACCGCCTGCATGCGGCCGCGATCGAGCGTGGCGCGCGGGCGCGGCATGTGACCTGAGGGCAGGCCCTAACCCCCGTAGGCCGCCGCCCAGCGTTCGATCAGCGCCTGCTGCAGCCGCTTGGCCTTGCCGTTCCAGCTGCGCGCGCCCCGTGGGGTTTCGCGGTCGGCGCGCGCGATGCGGTCGCGCTGGTCGGTGTCGGCCACGAAGATGGCGAAGGCCAGGTCGCGCCCCCCCTGCGTGGCGACATACCCGCCCAGCCCCGACACGAAGTTGAGCGTGCCGGTCTTCGCCGCGACCTTGAGAGGGGTGTTCTGCAGCACCCGCCCGCGGTCGTCGCGGAAGGGAAAATCCCTCAGGATCGGGCGCAAGAGGCCCTGCCGGTGCACCTGCGCCAGCGCCAGCGCCAGATCCTCGGCCGCCATGCGCGACCTGTCCCCCAGCCCCGAATGGTCGACAAGCTCGGCCGATCCGATGCCCAGCCGCGTGGCGGACCAACTGCTCATCGCGCGGCCCGAGGCGGCAAGGTCGCGCGGCGATCCGCCCCGCGCGATGGTGGCGGCAAGGCCCACCATCTCTGCCGTGACGTTGGTCGAGAAATGCAGCATGTCGCGCAGGATGCGGCCCAGCGGATCGCTGTAATGCTGTGCGATGACGGTGCCGCCGGGCAGGGTGCCGCGGGTTGCCCGGGCGGCCTTGAGCACGATGCCCTGCGACCGGGCGAGCGTGCGGAAGACGTCGCCCGCATAGGCGCCGGCGTTGCGCACCGGCAGCCAGCGCGACCCGTTATTGCCCAATGCGCTTGCCGCGACGGTCCAGTCGTCGACGCCGTCGCGGTCGGCATAGGTATAGACGGGCAGGTCGCGATCCGCGAGGCGCATGCGGGCGGTCGACACTTCGGGGCGCAGGCTGTCGCTGCGCGCGTCCATCGTAAGCGAATATCCCTGACCCGCGCGTTTCCATTCAAAATGCACACGGTTGAAGTTCAGCGCGAGCCCCGAGACCGAGGGGCTGTAGCCGACGTGATCGGGCTGCTCCGGGTCGATGCTGCGCACATAGGGCAGTGCGCCGTCCCAGGCGATGAAAGCGCCCTGCACCTCGCGCACACCGGCCTGTTTCAGCGCCCGGGCAAGCGCGGCAAGATCGTCGGTGTCGAGCGTCGGATCGCCGCCGCCCGCCAGCACCAGATCGCCCTGCAGCACCCCGTTCGACACCGGACCGGTGGCGATCAGCCGTGTCTGGAACCGGTGTTCGGCCCCCAGCGCATCAAGCGCGTAGAGCGCGGTCACCGCCTTGGCCACGCTTGCCGGGGGCAGGGGGGTCTTGCCGTCCAGGCTTTCGACAATGCGCCCGCTTTGAAGGTCGGCCACCGCATAGCCCAGCCGCCCCGACAGCCCCGATGAGGAGAACAGCGCCTCGGGGGCGGGCAGGGGGGCCTTGCCTCCCAGCGCCGTCGCCGCGCCGCGCGCCTGGGGGCGCAGCGACACGCTGGGCGCATTGGCCAAAGCGGGGGAACCCAGCGCCAGAAGCGCCAGCGCTCCCGACACCCATCGGCGTGAAACCCTGCGAACCATGGGCTGAGTTAACCACAAGCCGGGGGGCCGGGAAAAGGGGGCACTCAGTCTTGCATCGGGGGCACCGACCAGCCGCCCTGTGCCCGGATCGACGACGACGACAGCGGCGACATGGGCACGTTGAGAAAACACCAGGCGGGCGGGTCCGCCCGCCCCAGAAGCGGGGCGGCAGCGGCGGGGATGCGGGCATGGGCGAACGCGCGCGCCGCGGGCGACATGCGGGCCGAAATCCGGTCGCCCGGCCGCGCCAGCACACCCAGGGGAACGGTGTGCATGATCTGCCGCCAGTCCTGCCAACGGTGAAACTGCGCCAGGTTGTCGGCCCCCATGAGCCAGACGAAGCGCACGCCGGGATAGCGTGCGCGCAGCCGCGCCAGCGTCTCGGCGGTATAGCGCGTGCCGAGCCGTGCCTCGATATCCGTGACGGTGACGCGCGGATGCCGCATCAGCGCGCGCGCATGCGCCATGCGCAGGGCCAGCGGCGCGGGGCCGCGCGCCTTCAGCGGATTGCCCGGCGACACCAGCCACCAGACCCGGTCCAGCCCGAAGCGCCTCAGCGCCTCGCGCGTGATGTGGACATGGCCCGCATGGGCCGGGTCGAACGACCCGCCCAGAAGCCCGATGACCTGCCCCGGGCGTGCGATGGGATCGCCGCTGCGCATGGGCCTCAGATGCCCGCGAACGCCCGGTCTTGTCAAACACGCATCCCGCATTGCCCCGGGCAGCGCCCGTCGTTATCTAGACGCAGATCCGATCCACGCCTTGACCCGGGAGCGCCCAATGGCCGCCTATCAATATGTCTATCACATGCACGGGGTGTCCAAGACCTATCCCGGCGGCAAGAAATGCTTCGAGAACATCAACCTGAACTTCCTGCCCGGCGTGAAGATCGGTGTCGTCGGCGTGAACGGATCGGGTAAATCGACCCTGATGCGCATCATGGCCGGGATGGACACCGATTTCTCGGGCGAGGCCTGGTGCGCCGAGGGGGCCCGCGTCGGCTATCTCCCGCAGGAGCCGAAGCTGGACGAAGCCCTGACCGTGCGCGACAACGTCATGCTGGGTGTCGCGGCTAAGAAGGCCAAGCTCGACCGGTTCAACGAACTGGCCATGAACTATTCTGACGAGACCGCCGACGAAATGGCCCAGCTTCAGGACCAGATCGACAGCGAAAACCTCTGGGACCTCGACAGCCAGATCGACGTCGCGATGGAGGCGCTGCGCTGCCCGCCGGACGACGCGATGCCCGGCACGCTGTCTGGGGGCGAACGCCGCCGCGTGGCGCTGTGCAAGCTGCTTCTGGAAGCGCCCGAGATGCTGCTTCTCGACGAACCGACGAACCATCTTGATGCCGAAACCATCGCCTGGCTGCAGCAGCACCTGATCGACTACAAGGGCACGATCCTGATCGTGACCCACGACCGCTATTTCCTCGACGATATCACGGGCTGGATCCTCGAGTTGGACCGCGGGCGGGGGATCCCCTACGAGGGCAATTATTCCGCCTGGCTCGAACAGAAGGCCAAGCGGCTGGAACAGGAAGCGCGCGAGGACAAGTCGCGCCAGAAGACGCTGGAGCGCGAACTCGACTGGATCCGGCAGGGCGCCAAGGCGCGTCAGGCCAAGCAGAAGGCGCGGATCAACGCCTATAACGATCTGGCCGCGCAGTCCGAACGCGAAAAGATCGCCCGTGCGCAGATCGTCATCCCGAACGGGCCGCGGCTCGGGTCCAAGGTGATCGAGGTGACGGGGCTCAAGAAGGCGCTGGGCGACAAGCTCCTGATCGAGGACCTGTCGTTTTCCCTGCCCCCCGGCGGCATCGTCGGCGTGATCGGCCCGAACGGGGCAGGCAAATCCACCCTCTTCAAGATGCTGACAGGTCAGGAAAAGCCCGATGCGGGCACGATCGAATACGGCGATACGGTGGATCTGTCCTATGTCGACCAGTCGCGCGACGATCTGAAAGACAACGACACGGTGTGGGAAGCGATCAGCGGCGGCGCCGAGATCATCCAGCTGGGTGACGCCCAGATGAACAGCCGCGCCTATTGCGGTGCCTTCAACTTCAAGGGCGGCGACCAGCAGAAGAAGGTCTCACTTCTCTCCGGGGGTGAACGCAACCGCGTGCACATGGCGCGGCTTCTGAAGGAAGGTGGCAACGTCCTTCTTCTGGACGAACCGACCAACGATCTGGACGTTGAAACCCTGCGGGCGCTGGAAGATGCGCTGGTGGATTTCGCGGGCTGCGCCGTGGTCATCAGCCACGACCGCTTCTTCCTTGACCGCATCTGCACACATATCCTCGCCTTCGAGGGCGACGCCCATGTGGAATGGTTCGAGGGCGACTTCTCGGCCTACGAGGAGGACAAGAAGCGCCGTCTGGGGCCGGATGCGCTCGAGCCGAAGCGGATCAAGTACAAGAAATTCGTGCGGTAGGGATAAACTGTACACCCAAATCGGTGTACATTCTTGATGCCGTTCGACAGGGACGAGGGCATTGTCGCCAAGTGCGGCAAGCCCGGTCTGTCGGTCCTGGATGCCGGAGACAGCGCGTACCCACCTGCGTCTGCCCGAGGCCCTGGTCGAGGTGCTGAAGGCCAAGGTCCGCGCCCGCGGAGAGCCCTGTCAGAGCCTTGTGCGCGCGGCCGTCGAGAAGGCGATCTGACCGGATCCGTGCGGGATGGGTGCGCCAATCCCGCAGTTCCACCCGACGATTTTTCTTGCCCGAATCCCCCAGACCTGCCATATGCCCGCTCGCTACGTTTTTCCTTTCGACCACTGTCTTCCCTAACCGGCGTTCAGTCCTTCGATCGAGACCGACTACGCCGGGCTGTCGCATTCCGCGGGCAGCAACACACCAGGAGACAACACGATGGCCAATGGCACCGTGAAGTGGTTCAACGCAACCAAAGGTTTCGGCTTCATCGCACCCGAGTCGGGCGGCAAGGACGTGTTCGTGCACATCTCGGCCGTGGAACGGTCGGGTCTGACCGGGCTGAAGGACAACCAGAAGGTTACCTACGACGTCGAAGCAGGCCGTGACGGCCGCGAAAGCGCCGTGAACCTGAAGGTGGCCTGACCCACCCTTTCCGGACCAGTCCGGATGACGCGGGCGGCCTTTGGCCGCCCGTTTGCTTTTGATCAGGACGCGCCGGGCGCGGCTTGCGCATCGGTCCCGCGGCTGCCCCACCAGTTCAAGCCCAGGATCGCGACGATCAGCGCCACACCCGCGGCTTCGACCATGATGTCGGGCCAGAAGACGGCGATCACCCCCGGAACCAGTGCCACCCGCTGCCAGAGCGGCATCGCCCGCCACAGGAACCCTTCCAGCGCCGCGGCGAAGGCCACCAGCGCCACGATGGCGATGAACCCGTTCCACAGGACCAGAGGCAGCGGGCCGCCATAGATGATGGTTTCGTTGTAGACCATGAACAGTGGGATCAGGTAGAGGCCCTTGGCGAATTTCCACGCCTGAAGGCTTGTCTCCATCGGTTTCGACCCCGCGATCGCCGCGCCCGCGAAGCCTGCAAGCGCCACGGGCGGCGTGACGTTGCTGTCCTGCGAATACCAGAAGACGACCAGATGCGCGATGAGAAGCGGCACGCCGAATTCCGTGGTCAGCGCCGGGCCGACCAGAATGATCAGCACGATATAGGCCGCCGTGACCGGCAGACCCATTCCCAGGATCAGCGAGGCGATCAGCACAAGGATCAGCGCCAGAAGCAGGTTGCCGCCCGAGAAGGCAATCATCATGGCCGAGAACTTGAGGCCAAGTCCCGTCAGCCCCACGACGCCCACGATGATGCCCGCCACGGCGCAGGCCATCGACACCGCAACCGCATTGCGCGCGCCAAGCTCCAGCGCCTGCAATGTCAGGGCAAGGCCCCGGCCGCACAGATCGACGAAGCCCGCGCGCGTCGGGTTGTCGGACAGGTAGACCCAAAGCGCCTTGGCCGAGGCCGCAGCGACGACCGACACGATGGCATAGAACCCCACCCGCATCGGTGAATAGCCCGCCACCAGAAGCCAGGTCAGCGCCACCAGCGGCAGCAGGAAATGCCACCCCCCCGCCAGCACCGCGCGCACGCTGGGCAGCTCTTCGGCGCTCATGCCCTGCATGCCCTGCTTGACGGCGGCGATATGGACCAGCAGGTAGACCGCCCCGAAATAGAGGATCGCCGGGAAGATCGACACCAGCACGATCTCGGAATAGGGCACGCGGGTGAATTCCGACATGAGGAACGCGCCCGCCCCCATCAGCGGCGGCATGATCTGCCCGCCGGTCGATGCCGCGGCCTCGATCCCGCCCGCCTGCGCGGGGCGATAGCCCAGCTTCTTCATGAGCGGGATGGTGAACGCCCCCGTGGTCACCACATTGGCAATGGCGCTGCCGCTGATCGACCCCATGCCCGCGCTGGCAATGACCGCCGCCTTGGCCGGGCCGCCGCGCTGCCGCCCTGTCGCGGCATAGGCGAGATCGATGAAAAACTTGCCCGCGCCCGTCACTTCGAGGAAGGCGCCGAACAGCACGAAGACGAAGATGAACGTGGCGGCGACGCCCAACGGCAGGCCGAAGATGCCCTCGGCCCCGAGCGTCATCTGGCTTGCCAGCCGTTCGAGCGAATAGCCCCGGTGGTTCAGGATGCCGGGCATCCAGTCGGCGAGGAACGGCAGTTCCCCCCGCGACCCGGCAAAGGCGTAAAGCAGGAAAACCGCCCCGATGATTGTCATGCCCAGCCCGACGGCGCGGCGCGCAGCCTCGAGCACGACGAAGATCGTCAGCACACCCACCCACACGTCGATCTCGCGCGGGAAGACCTGATTGGCGATGATGTCGATGTTGACCGGCACATAGGCACCCACCAGTAC
>CAZNMV010000116.1:0-8879 GCA_964573835.1 uncultured Aestuariivita sp.
TTCATCTTGGTCTGAAAACCCACGATGTTGTAGAGCGTGCCGAGCGCATTGTCGCGGCGCAGCTGCACCACCGCGTAGGGCTTGTTGGCCGGGTCATTGGCATTGGTCAGCCCGATGGGCTTCATCGGCCCGTGGCGCAGCGTTTCGCGCCCGCGTTCGGCCATGACCTCGATCGGGAGGCAGCCGTCGAAGTAGGTCGCGGTTTCGCCGTCGCGGAACTCGGTCTTGTCGGCGGCGAGAAGCGCGTCGATGAAGGCCTCGTATTCCGCCTTGGTCATCGGGCAGTTGATGTAGGCGGTGCGTTCCTCTTCGGTCTCGCCCTTGTCGTAGCGTGACTGCCGCCAGGCCACGCCCATGTCGATCGTGTCGGCATGAACGATGGGCGCGATGGCGTCGAAGAAGGCCAGCGCGTCGGCGCCGGTTTCCCGCGCGACCGCCTCGCCCAGAGCCGAGGAGGTGAGCGGGCCTGTCGCGATGATCCAGTGGCCGCTGTCGGGCAGGGCGGTGATCTCACCGTGGCTGATGCGGATGCGGGGATGCGCCTGCAGCGCGGCAGTGACCGCTTCGGCGAAGGGGTCGCGGTCGACGGCCAGCGCGCCGCCCGCGGGCAGCCGGTGGCGGTCGGCCGAGGGGATGCTCAGCCGGCCCGCCCCGCGCATTTCCCAGTGCAGAAGTCCCACGGCGTTCTGTTCGTCATCATCCGACCGGAAGGAATTGGAGCAGACCATTTCCGCAAGAAATCCCGTGCGATGCGCGAAGGTCTTCACCTTGGGGCGCATCTCGTGGATCACAACGTCGATGCCAAGCTGCGCCGCCTGCCAGGCCGCTTCCGCCCCGGCCATGCCGCCGCCCACGATGTTCAGGGTTCTGTCCATGTCGTGCGATCTAGACCGCGCGCGTGGTCTGTGCAAGCGCCTGACCGGAAAACCACAAGGCCGCCGCGGGACCTGTCAGTGCCGAGTGAGAGCTCGGCTGGAGGGACCGGTCAACCGCGGCGGCCTTGGTAAGCTTTCGCCTTCGATGACACCTTCTTGCCATATTCCCGCCCGAAATGGAACAGCGAAGACCGAAACAAACTTTCGCTATTGTTTCCAGTCGGGGTCGCGCTTTTCGAGGAAGGCGCTGATGCCTTCCACGGTGTCGCGGTACATCATGTTCTCGACCATGACATCGCCGGTGAACGCATAGGCCTGATCAAGTGTCATTTCCATCTGGTCATAGAAGGCGCGCTTGCCGATGCGCACCGCCGCGCCCAGCTTGCCCGCGATCTGGTCGGCCAGCGCCTGCGTTTCCGCCGCAAGCGCGTCAGGCGACACGACCCGGTTCACGAGGCCAAGATCGCGCGCGCGGTGGGCGTCGATGAACTGGCCGGTGGTCAGCATCTCGAAGGCGTGCTTGCGTGCGATGTTGCGGGTCAGCGCCACCATGGGCGTGGAACAGAAGAGCCCGATATTGACCCCGTTCACGCCGAAGCGCGTGCCTTCGGCGGCGACGGCCAGATCGCAGCTGGCCACAAGCTGGCAGCCCGCCGCGGTGGCGATGCCGTGCACGCGGGCGATCACCGGCTGGGGCAGGCGGCGGATCGTCGTCATCATCTTCGCGCAGCGGTCGAAAAGGTCCCTGAAATAGGCCTGCCCGCCGTCCTCGGCCTGACGCCCTTGGGTCATCTGCTTCAGGTCATGGCCCGCGCAGAAGGCCTTGCCCGCGCCTGACAGGATCACGACACGGGTGTCGCGGTCTTCCGCCAGCGCGTCGAACTGGGCCTGAAGGGCTGCAAGCATTTCGTCCGACAGCGCGTTGAGCCGTTCGGGTGCGTTCATGTGCAGATGCGCGACCGCGCCCGTGTCGTGACGTTCCAGAAGTGACATCTTGCCCTCCGCTTCTTTGGCGGCAAGGTTAACGGCAATCAGCTGGGGGAGGAAGGCATGGCAACGACACGTGCGCTGGCGATGACGACAGAGGAGCTTTCGGCCTTCCTGGACGAGGTCTTTCCTCAGGTGCGCGGGGAATTCGGGGTGGATGCACTGGCCCCGGGCACGATCACCATGCGCCTCAATGTGCGCGACCATCACCTGCGCCCGGGCGGCACGGTGTCTGGGCCCGCGATGTTCTCTCTCGCCGATGTGGCGGTCTATGCGATGGTGCTGTCGATGATCGGGCGGGTGCCGCTGGCGGTGACGACCTCATCCGCGGTCGATTTCATGCGCAAACCCGAAGCCGGGCGCGACCTCATTGCCGAGGGGCGGCTTCTCAAGCTCGGCCGCCTTCTGGCGGTGGGCGATGTGCTGATCCGGTCCGAGGGCCGGGACGAGGTCGTGGCGCGGGCCAGCATGACATATGCGATTCCGCCCGCGGGCGCGTGAGCGAATTTGGGGTATCTAGGTACCTATTTTGCAAGACATTGAAAGTGCTGGACTAATTCGCGCGCGTTCGTCTTGACGTGGCCCGGGAAGCCCCGTATCTCCCCGCAATCGAATTCGGGTGCGCCCTGCGCGGCGCGCCTTTCATCTTCAAGGACGATCCTGCCATGAAAACCTTTACGGCTACTCCGGCGGACATCGACAAGAAATGGATCCTGATCGACGCTGAAGGTGTCGTTCTGGGTCGTCTTGCCTCGATCGTCGCCATGCGCCTGCGCGGCAAGCACAAGCCCAGCTTCACCCCCCATATGGACATGGGCGACAATGTCATCGTGATCAACGCCGAGAAGGTGCAGATCACCGGCAAGAAGCGGGAAGAACACTTCTACTGGCACACCGGGCACCCGGGTGGCATCAAGTCGCGCACCAAGCAGCAGATTCTCGACGGCGCGCACCCCGAACGCGTGGTGCTCCAGGCGGTCAAGCGCATGCTGCCGGGCGGTCCGCTCAGCCGCAAGCAGATGACCAACCTGCGCATCTATGCGGGCGCCGCGCATCCCCACGACGCCCAGTCGCCCGACGTTCTGGACGTGAAGTCCATGAACAAGAAAAACACCCGGAGCTGAAACCGATGGCCGATCAGATCAACACCCTCGAAGACCTGAGCGCGGTTGCCGGCGTGCAGCCCGTGGAAGCCGCCCCCCGCGAACCCGTGCGTGATGCACTGGGCCGCGCCTATGCCACCGGCAAGCGGAAGGATGCGGTCGCCCGCGTCTGGATCAAGCCCGGTTCCGGCAAGGTGACCGTCAACGGCAAGCCGCAGAACGAATATTTCGCGCGCCCCGTGCTGCAGATGATCCTCGCGCAGCCCTTCACCATCACCAACACGACCGGCCAGTTCGATATCGTTGCCACCGTCAAGGGCGGCGGTCTGTCGGGGCAGGCGGGTGCGGTGAAGCACGGCGTGTCGAAGGCGCTGCAGCTCTACGATCCCTCGCTTCGCGGTGCGCTGAAGGCGGCAGGCTTCCTGACCCGCGACAGCCGCGTGGTGGAACGCAAGAAGTACGGCAAGGCCAAGGCCCGCCGCAGCTTCCAGTTCTCCAAGCGCTGATCGGGACACACGTATTGCGACAGGCCGCCCCCCGTGGGCGGCCTTTTGCTTTGGGGCGGTTGCGATGTGGGCGGTGGGGATGTATCGACATTCAACGCCACCTGTCGGAGTGCGATCTTGAAGGCCGTCATCCTAGCCGGGGGATTGGGCACCCGGATCAGCGAGGAATCGCACCTGCGCCCCAAGCCGATGATCGAGATCGGCGGCAGGCCGATCCTGTGGCATATCATGAAGATCTATGGCCATTACGGGATCACCGACTTCGTGATCTGCTGCGGCTACAAGGGCTACATGATCAAGGAGTATTTCGCGAACTACTTCCTGCACATGTCGGACGTGACCATCGATCTGTCGGACAATTCCATGCAGGTCCACAATCAGAGCGCCGAGCCCTGGAAGGTCACTCTGGTCGACACCGGCGAAGAGACGATGACCGGCGGGCGCATCCGCCGCGTGCGCCAGCATCTGACGGACACCTTCTGCCTGACCTATGGCGACGGGGTGAGCGATGTCGACATCGGCGCCCTCGTCGCCTTTCACCGCGCGCAGGGCTGCGAGGCGACGCTGACCGCGATCCAGCCCGCGGGGCGCTTCGGTGCGCTGGGGATCGAGGATGCCCGCGTCACCAGCTTCACCGAAAAGCCCAAGGGCGACAAGCAATGGGTGAACGGCGGCTTCATGGTCTGTGAACCCTCGGTGATCGACCGCATTGCGGGTGACGCCACCCCGTTCGAGCGTGACCCGCTGGAAAGCCTCGCGCGCGACCGGCAACTGGCGCTCTGGCGGCATGACGGGTTCTGGCAGGCGATGGACACGCTGCGCGACAAGACCTACCTCGAAGAGCTCTGGGCCTCGGGCCAGGCCCCCTGGCGGGTGTGGGAGCGGTTGCGCCCATGACCTTCTGGGCGGGCAAGCGCGTTCTGGTCACCGGGCAGACCGGGTTCAAGGGGGCGTGGCTTTGCGACTGGCTCCTGTCGCTGGGGGCGGAGGTTGCGGGTTTTGCCCTGCCGCCGGAACCGCATCAGCGTCTCTTCGGCGATCTCGGCCTGCCGGGGCGCATGGATCATGCGACGGGCGACATCCGCGATGCGGCCGCGCTGTCGGCGCGGGTGGCGCAGGTGCGCCCCGACGTGGTCTTCCATCTGGCGGCACAGCCGTTGGTTCTGGCCTCCTACGATGACCCGGTCGGGACATGGGCCACCAACGTGATGGGATCGGCGCATCTGATGCAGGCGCTGCGCGCGCTCGATGCGCCTTGCGCGGTGGTGATGGTGACGACCGACAAGGTCTATGAGAACCGCGAATGGGTGCATCCCTATCGCGAGGATGACCGGCTGGGCGGGCACGACCCCTACAGCGCCTCCAAGGCCGCGATGGAGATCGCGGTCGCGTCGTGGCGGAAGTCGTTCTTCCAGAACCACCCGGTCCGGATGGTTTCCGCGCGCGCGGGCAACGTGATCGGCGGCGGGGACTGGGCCGAGAACCGGATCGTGCCCGACATCGTGCGCGCGCTGGCCGAAGGCAGGGCGGTCGCGGTGCGCCACCCGCGCGCCGTGCGGCCCTTCCAGCATGTGCTCGAGCCGCTGTCGGGCTATCTTCGGTTGGCTGAACGGCTGGCGACGGCGCCCGAGGGGCTGGGCGAGGCCTATAATTTCGGGCCCGAGCCGTCGGACTTGATGACCGTCCGGGCGCTCGTCGAGGCGGCGCTGACCCATTGGCCCGGCCGGTGGGAGGATGCCTCCGACCCCACCGCCCGGCACGAGGCGGGGCTCCTGTCACTCGGGATCGAGGCGGCGCGGCACGATCTGGGCTATGTCCCGCGCTGGGACAGCGCCCGCGCGGTCGCGGCCACTCTGGCCTGGTATCGCCGCGCGCAGGAAGGCGCCGACCCCCGGGAACTGGTCGCCGCCGACATCGCTGCTTTCGGTGCGCCGTGATCTTCCGCGCGCTCGAGCTGCCCGGCGCCTTCGAGGTGTTGCCCGAGACCCGCGGCGATGCGCGCGGGTCGTTTGAGCGCATCTTCTGCGCCGAGGAATTCGCCGCGCGCGGTCTGGCGACGGCTTGGGTTCAGATGAACCTGTCGGTGACGCGCGGTGCGGGCGCGCTGCGGGGGATGCATTTCCAGCGGCCCCCCCATGCCGAGGTCAAGCTGATCCGCGCGATCCGGGGCCGGGTGCATGACGTGATCGTCGATCTGCGGGCCGGATCGCCCGGCTTCGGGCGCCATGTCGCGGTTGTGCTCGACGCCGATCTGCGCAATGCCGTCTATGTGCCCGAGGGGTTCGCCCACGGGTTCCAGTCGCTGACGGACGAGGCCGAGATGATCTATGCCCATTCCGCCGCCTATGCCCCCGGCTTCGAAGGCGGGGTGCAAGCGCTCGACCCCGCGCTGGGGATCGACTGGCCTTTGCCGGTGACACAGAGATCGCCGCGCGACGAGGGGTTGCCGGGGGTGAGGGAGGTTGCGCCGCTCAATCTGTCTGGCGATTGACGAATTCGCGCCAGCAGATCGTTCGTGGGTTCAGATGTCTGATGCGGTCTTCGGGTGGCACTGAGGCTACGAGATCCAGCGCAGTTACGTAGGACGTGAACTCGGCATCGTCCTGAGGCCAGGGCTCAGGTCTGTAGTCCATGTACCTGACTGCGACCCCGGCTTTTTCGAACGAGTCGTGGTCAAGGTAGTTCCTAGCCCCGTGGCCGGTGATGTATTCGGTGCCGCCGACACTCTTGACCAACTGCAGAACCCGCTGCGAACCAATTGCACCGACGTTCAATTGCGATGCGAGGATCGGGCGCAACGGAGGGGTGCCCACTGCTTGAGCAAGCCTTTCCGAGCTTACGATTATCGCATCACAGAGAGAGGATTCGGCAAACGCGGTTTCAGCGATGTGAAGCGCTTCGTTCACATGGGGGCGTCCCTTAAATGCATTGCGCAGAAGGGAAAAGTGACCTGCTTTCCAATCGTCATGCGCGGGGACCAGATCTCGGATGTTCCTATCGTGACCCTGACCGGCCAAGGGAACCGACATCCATTTTCGTTCACCGCCAAGGAGAACTTGAACCCTGTTGGTGAAGGATCCCTTCGAGAACTTCGCATCGTCAAGCCATATAAACACATCGGCGAGCGCCATCTGCGCAAGGAACCCGACCCACGGGAAATACATTGGCTGAGAAATGACGACCCTTGTCATTCGTTCTTGCGTCGGATGTACCCACCGGGAGAGGACGACAGGACCAGCTTTCCGTTCAGAACCTCATCGACTTCGAAGAAGTCGCTTTCGGCGAGGTATTGCTTGAGCGCGCTCAGCGGCTCGTCCCCCTTCGACCAGATCTTCGAGCGTTTCTGCGGCGCTTCGGAAGCCTCGACATGCCCGATCATTGTGTCGGCAACCACCATGTAGCAGCCCGGTGTCACTAGTTGCCCGTAAGCCTTGCATTCCGCCAGCACGTGATCCCGGCTGTGATCGCTGTCGAGAACCACCATCACGCGGGCACCTGCGGGGATCGCGGCGCGCACGCGTGCGAGCGTATCTTCATCGACCGAACCACCCTCGATGAGGGTCACCCGTTTCGACATGGGATGTTGCTCGATCGATGCACGGTTATGGGCGCGGATATCGATGTCCACACCGATGACCTGTCCCTTGCCAATAAGCTCGAGGAGAGACGCCATGAACAGCACCGAACCACCGCGGGCGACGCCCGTTTCGATGATGATGTCGGGTTTCGTCGTCCAGATCACTTCCTGAGTTGCAAGTACGTCAGCCGGCATCTGGATGACGGGCACGCCCATCCAACTCCAGAGATAGGAATAGTCGTAAGGATCAAGCTGCAGCATGTAGCGGACTGATCCGTCGAACACAGATTGGTCGCGACCGAGTGCCAGCGCTTGCGCACGTTTGTGGGCCTCGAATTCAGCGCGGTCGTCATTGTGCGTCATCTCGATATACTTTCCTCGCTAGTCGGTCAAAGCTGGCGCCTGAACTGTCGGCTTCTTGTCCTAGCCCTCGACCACGCCGTATCCGAACTGATGCGCCCGGCGACCACATCTGCACCTTCGCTCCCAAGTACCAAGTCGCACATTCGTGCTGCGGTTTCGATGGTGTTTCTGCCTTCCATTTCGGCCGAAAGACGGAAGCTGCTGATCTTTTCGGAAAAGCGATGCCAGGCACGTCGCAGCCGCTCGATTTGCTTGCCGGTGTGTTGTCCGCGAGCACGTTCCAAAGCATCTGCCGCGTTCAACCGAGTGGCATAGTCCCTGAGTGACGCATCGATCTGTCCTGCGACTGCCTCGGACTTGCGTGACTGATCAGCAAGGGCGTACCGGAACCATTCCCGATAGAGGGGTGTGACTGGTTCATCCGGGAAGTGATGGCGCACCGTTTCCAGTGTGCCGAGAAAGGCGAGCGACATCGACATCGTTACCGGCAGCACATCTTCCACGGGATCGACGGCCAGTTCGTTCAGGAAGGCAGAGGACGCAGACTTGGTCTTGTCACTTTGTCCGACATCGCGCAGGGAACCTCCGGTCGATGCAGGAGAGTACCCGTTGATGGTAAACGGATGGTTGATGTGCAGGAAGTTACCCCCCCGGACCAGTGCGCGGAAATTCATGTAGATGTCCGGGCTGCGGGCGGCAAACACCGTTCCGTCCGGTAATGCGCAGTCCTGAAGGAACTGCCGCGACATGCAGCCGTGATAGATGGCGGGCATCGGATAAATCTGGGACAGCCTGCCTTCGACGACCGCGCGAAGTTGTCGGTCGCGATCGAGAGGTCGAGGGCTTCCGAACACCTGTGCGCGCGTGATCCGCAGACCACCGGTCTTGATCCCGTAGCCCGGCGACGGCCAACCGTAGACAGGATAGCTCCAACTCAGCGCATCGGGGTGGTGAGCTTCCAGAATTTGACGCAGCAGCGCGAACTGACCCGGGATTACCCCGTCATCGTCACCGAAGAAGATGACATAATCACCGGTGCTTTCCGCAAGGGCGAACTCGAAATTCTGGCGCATGGAGACCCGCCTGCCCGTGTTCACGTAGCGGATGCGCGGGTCAGGGTTGGCTTTCACGACAGCTTGGGTGCCATCTTCGGATGCGTTGTCGCTGACGAGGATCTCCAGTCCTGCATCTTCGATCGCGGTGGCTGTCGAAAGCGAGCCAGCCAGGTACCTCGCCCGTTCGCGACTCGGAATGATGATGCTGATCTTCATGCCTCTGGCCGGTCCTGTTTCGTAGCTGGTGATATCGGGCGCGGGTCGGATTTGAAAGTGGCTTTCCCGGTCTATGGACAGCCCGGAACCGATCTGCAATACACCTAACACGACATATGCAAGGGTGCGAAAATTGTCCTTGATCAGCGACGAACAGAAGGCCCAATGGGCGTCCGGCATCAACAACGGCAACGGCA
>CAZNMV010000117.1:0-8877 GCA_964573835.1 uncultured Aestuariivita sp.
CCCCGGCACCATCACCGGCGACGCCAGGGGCGAGATCGCAGCCACCGACTGGACCGACGCCGCCGCCCCCTTCGCCGACCGCGCCCTCGCGATCCTCGAGGCGCATGCCCCCGGCACGCGCGCAAAGATCCTCGCGCAGCGGGTCATCACACCGGCCGAGCTCGAGGCCGAGAACCCCAACCTGATCGGCGGAGATCAGGTGTGCGGCAGTCATCACCTGTCGCAGCATTTCCTGTTCCGCCCGGCGCGCGGCCATGCCGACGGATCGACCCCGCTGGCGGGCCTGCACCTCACCGGGGCCGCCGTCTGGCCCGGGGCTGGCACCGGGGCGGGACCGGGCTACCTTCTGGCGCAGAAACTCGCCGGAAACTGACCAAGACCAAAACAGAACCACCAACAGGGAAAACGAAAATGAATCTGAACAGACGGAGCCTTCTGAAGCTCTCAGCCGCCACGATGGCCGCAGGCACGATCGGCGTGCCCTCGTTCGCGCAATCGATCGACGAACTGGTGATCGCCTATAACGTCAACCTGCCCTCATGGGATCCGACCGTCGGACCCAGCGCGGTGAACCCGACGATCCAGGGCATCTACCAGTCGGTCTTCGACCAATACATCCTGCAGCAACCCGACCTGTCGCCCGCCCCCGGCCTGCTGACCGAATGGGGCTGGAACGAGGATCGCACGCAGGTCTGGATGACCGTGCGCGAGGGCGTGACCTGGCATGACGGATCGCCCTTCACCGCGGAAGACGTGGCCTGGAGCCTTGCCCGCGTGGCGAACCCCGAAACGGGCAGCCCGATCCAGTTCGTCTGGGGCACGCTGGCCAACCACCGCGTCGAAGGGAACCGCGTCATCGCCGACGTGGCCCAGTTCGACCCCACGATCTTCAAATGGATGTATTTCCTCACGGGCTATGTCCTGCCCAAGGCCTATTACGAGAAGGTTGGCGCCGAAGGCTTCGAGGCCGCGCCCATCGGCACCGGCCCCTACATGGTGGACAGGTTCGAACGCAACGCCTTCGTCCGGCTGAAGGCCAATGCGAATTACTGGGGTGGAAAGCCCGAATTCGAAACCGTCACGATCAAGTTCGTCACCGATGCCACCGCCCGCGTGGCCGAGGTTGAATCGGGCAACAGCCATGTCACGCTGGAAATGCCCTACGAGGAATACGACCGCCTGAAGAGCGGCGCGCTGGCGGGTGTGTCCGCGCCGATCTCGGACATCGGGATGATCTTCCTCAATGACATCGAGGTGATGAACGACCCCAACGTCCGCAAGGCGGCCGCCCATGCCATCGACAAGCAGGCCATCATCGACCGGCTGCTGTCGGGCTATGGCGTCAAGATCGACACGCTGCAGACCCCGGAATACGATGCCTTCGATGCCAGCGTCACCGTTCCCTATGACGAGGCGAAGGCGATCGAACTGCTGGCGGCCTCGGGCTACAGCCGCGACAATCCGGTTCGTTTCAAGATCCAGACGACGCGCGGCTTCAAGCCCAAGGATTTCGAGATGATCCAGGCCATCGTGGGCCTCTGGCGCCGCGTGGGGATCGAGGCCGAGATCGAGGTCTACGAGATCGCCAAGCATTTCGAGTTGCGCGGCGCCGACCAACTGGCCCCCGCCGCCTTCTACAACTGGGGCAACTCGGTGGGCGACCCGACCACCTCGACCGGGTTTGCGATGTTCGGCCCGTCGCCCCATTCGGTATGGGATGGTGAGGATCTGATCGGGATGATCGGCCCCCTCTGGGGCGAACAGGACGAGGCCAAGCGCATCGAAGGCTGGAAGGCCGTCGACCGCTACATCGCCGAGAACGCGCTGGTGATCCCGCTGCTGCAATATGTCCAGCCGATCCTGCACGCTCCGGGCGTGGTTGTGACGCCGCATGCCTCGGGCGCGCTGCTGCCGCACCTGATGAAGCGGGCCTGAGCCCGACAAGGCCGGGGGGGCATCAGCCCCCCCGCCCCCCATGCGCCGTTGTCACGGGAAGGCAGCGGGCGGGCATATCGCCCGGAGTATCTTGGCCAACATGAAGACAGCCCCCCGCAAGGGCGGCAGGCCATGGACAGAGGCAGCGGACAAGGCAGTGATCAAGGTTCTGGCAACGCGTCTGTTGACGACCCTTGTCACCCTGGCTGGGGTGGCGGTGATCGTCTTCTTCGTCATCCGGGTGGTGCCCGGAAATCCCATTTCCATGATGCTGCCCCCCGGCGCGACGGAAGAGGACATCGCCCGCCTCTCGGCGCTCTACGGTCTCGACAAGCCGCTGGTCACGCAGTTCGGCATCTGGGTCGCTGGCGTCCTGCAAGGCGATTTTGGCACCTCGATCACCACACGCCAGCCCGTCCTGGACCTTGTCCTCGGCCGTCTGCCCGCGACGCTGGAACTCGCGGTGATGGCGCTTGTAATCGCGGTGGCGCTGGGCGGGACGGCGGCGCTGATCGGCACGCGCTTCCGCGGCGGGCGCCGGGAAGGCGCGATCGATGTCGCCAATGGCGTGGCCCTGTCGGTTCCCGATTTCCTCTGGGGTCTGGTGCTGATGCTGCTGTTCGGCGTGCTCTGGCCGATCTTCCATATCTCGGGCCGGGTGACGCCCTCGCTCGATCTGCCCTTCACCACGGATTTCTACCTGATCGAAAGCCTGATCCGCCTGCGCCTCGATCTGACCGCGGACATCGTTTCCCACATGTTCATGCCTGCGCTTGCGCTTGCCATCCCGCTGGCCGCGATCATCGGGCAATTGCTGAAGCAAAGCCTGAAAGAGACGATGAACCTCGACTACGTCACCCTTGCCCGCACCAAGGGCTATGGCGAGACACGGGTCATCCTGCACGAGGCGCTGCGCAACGCGGCCCTGCCCACGATCACGCTGGTCGGGGTGCAGTTCAGCTTTCTCATCGGCGGCACCGTCATCATCGAACGGCTCTTTTCGTATGAAGGGCTCGGCAACATGGCGATCGACGCCGTCATCAACCGCGACCTCCCGCTTATTCAGGGGATCGTGCTGCTCTTTGCGCTTATCTTCACGATGCTGAACCTGATCGTGGACCTGCTTTACGCCGTCCTGAACCCGAAGCTGCGCCATGCCTGACGCACAAGGTATGGACGGTCGTTCGATGATCCGCCGCCGCGTCGGGCTGCGGCTGTGGCTGTCGGCGGGTTGGCTTTCGATCCTGTGCCTCGCCGCGCTGTTCGCGCCGTGGATCGCGCCGAAGGACCCGCTGGCGCAGGACCTGTTCCTCGGTCGCATGCCGCCCTTCTGGATGGCCGGGTCCGAACCCGGATACTGGCTGGGCACCGACAGTCTGGGCCGCGATGTGCTGTCGCGGCTTATCCACGGCGCCCGGGTCGCGCTGACCGTGGCGCTGGTCGCGGGCACGATCACCTGCCTGTTCGGGGCCGCCCTTGGCCTGCTCGCGGGCTTCCTGCGCGGCTGGGTCGACATCGTGATCTCGCGGCTCATCGACATCTGGATGGCCTTTCCCCCCGTCCTCTTCTCCATCCTCCTGATCGCCGTGCTGGGGCCTGGCCTCTTCTCCATCATCATCGCCATCGTGGTGATCGACTGGACGCGCTTCGCCCGTGTCGTGCGGGCCGAGGCCATGGCCCAGGGCGCGATGGATTACGTGGCCTCGGCCCAGGTGGCCGGACGCCCACGTGTCGGGATCATGCTGCGCGAGATCCTGCCCAATCTCCTGCCGACCATCGGCGTCCTGCTCACGCTGGAAATGGGCATCGCGGTGATCGTCGAAGCGATCCTGAGTTTCGTGAACCTGTCGATCTCCACCGATGATCCGACATGGGGCGGCATGATCGCGGAAGGCCGCACCGCCATCCATCAGGCATGGTGGGTGCTGGTCTTCCCGCTGATCACCCTGTTCCTGACCGTCCTGTCCTTCAGCCAGTTGGGCGAGGGGTTGAAGGACCGCTTCGATCCGGTGCTGCGATGAGCTACCTGTCGATTCGCGACCTGTCCGTTCGGCTGAAGGGGGGGCCACCCCTTCTGCGACGCGTGTCGCTTGACGTGGGCTCGGGCGAAGTGCGGGGTCTTGTGGGCGAGTCCGGCGCAGGCAAATCGATGATCGGCAAGGCCGTGCTGGGCATCCTGCCCCCGTCGGTCGAGGTGACGGGGGGGCAGATCCTCCTTGACGGGACCGACCTGCTCCGCCTGCCGCCCAAGGACCGCCGCCGCCGCATCGGGGCGACCTGCGCGCTGATCCCGCAGGACCCGCTGACGGCGCTGAACCCGTCCCACCGGATTGAACCTCAGATCACCGACCGTCTGGTCGACATCCTTGGCTGGACCCGTGCGGCGGCGCGGGCGCGCGCCCGCGACCTGTTGGACGAGGTGCAGATCCCCGACCCCGACCGGGTGCTGCGCGCCTATCCACATGAGCTGTCCGGCGGCATGCGCCAGCGCATCCTGATCGCCAGCGCCTTTGCCGCCGAACCGAAGCTGATCGTGGCGGATGAACCGACAACAGCGCTCGACGTGACGGTGCAGAAGCAGATCCTGAAACTGATCCGCGACATGCAGGCCCGCCACGGGACGGCGCTGTTGTTCGTGACCCATGATCTTGGCGTGGTATCCAAGGTCTGCCAGCACCTGTCGGTCCTCTATGCCGGGATGGTGGTCGAGGATGCGGCGGTCGCCGATTTCTTCGCCGCGCCACGCCACGCCTATTCCGCCGCCCTGCTGGCCGCGACACCGAAATACACCGATCCCGGCGCCGGCCTGAACCCGGTGCCCGATGCGGTGATCGACGCCGTCCGCGCCGAAGTCGCGGCCTTCGATGCGGCCTCTGTACCCCGGGGCGCGGTATGACCGAGTTGTACCGGATCGAGAACCTCCACCTCTCGCTGGCGGACATGACGGCGAAACCCCTCTTCGGCCCCGCCCCGCGGATCGAGATCCTGAAGGGGCTGTCCTTCACCATACCCAAGGGGGCGGTGGTCGGGATCGTCGGCGGCTCCGGGTCCGGCAAGTCGACGCTGGGGCGCGCGCTGGTGCGGCTGCTGGAGCCCTCGGGCGGGACCATCCACTTCGACGGCACCGACATCACCCACCTGTCCGAAGCCGCGCTCCGCCCGCTGCGCCGCCGGTTCCAGATGATCTTCCAGGATCCGATGTCGTCGCTGAACCCGCGCCACCGGGTGGGCACCCTTATCGCCGAACCTCTGCGCCTGCACAGGCTGGACGCGGTCCCCGACCGGGTGGCGCGCGCGCTCGATCATGTCGGCCTGCCACAGCACTTCGCCAGCCGCTTCCCGCACGAACTTTCGGGCGGCCAGCGCCAGCGCGTCGGCATCGCCCGCGCCATCGCGCTCGAACCCGACTTCATCCTTGCCGATGAAATCGTCTCCGGCCTCGACGTGTCGTCGCAGGCGCAGGTCCTGAACCTTCTGGAACGTCTGGTGCGCGAGCTTGGCCTGACCCTGGCCTTCATCAGCCATGACCTGTCGGTCATCCGCCGCCTCTGCCAGCGCACTCTCGTCCTGCATCAGGGCAAGATCGTCGAGGATCGCCCTACCGCCGAGCTGTTCGCCGCGCCGGGCGCCGCCTATACCCGCGACCTGCTGGAGGCGATCCCCCTGCCCGACCCGTCTCAGCCCTGGCTCTGAGGCGAGGCGGGGACGGAACCTCATCCGGGATCGGGCGAACGCCGGCCTCACGGCAAGCGCCGGACGGCAGGGAACCGGGGCCGAACTTTCCGGCCCGGGAGCACCGATCGCGTGCCGACCACCGGCCACCCTGTCGGCAACCAGCCGGCTTGATCTTTCATCCGAGAAACGGTAGCAACCGGGACATGCAGGGGAGCTCCGTAATGCCGGGGCTGAGATGCAGGGCGCATGCCCTCGGACCCTTGAGCTGATCTGGGTAATGCCAGCGGAGCGAGGTGAACATGTTCTCAGGGGCCCAAGTATCGTTGTATCCGATGTCCGACGATTTCGTCGGCATCATCCTCGGTTCGCTGAGGGCACTGGACCCTTGGCGCGATCGCCTGAGGCTCGAGACCGACTCCCTCTCCACACTCATGGTCGGGTCCCCGGACATTCTCTTTCCGGCGATGCGCGACCTGTTCTGCGCCGCCGCGCGTTCGGGCGTCCACACCACGATGCACGCGACGGTTTCCCGCGGTTGTCCCGGAGAGCCGGACGATCCGATCTGCGCGCCCGTTGCAGGCCCCGCCCGCGACGCGAGCCTTGCAGACCGCATTGCGGCCTGCCGGGACGCCGTCGCCGCGGCGCCGCTGCTGCAACAGGGCATTGCAGCCCAGCTTTCGCTCTACCCGCTCGGCGTCGGGCATCACATGGACGAAATCTACGGGTGCATTGAGTTCCTCAAGGCCTCGGGCACCTTTGATCGCTCCAAGAACTTCTGTACCGCGCTGCGCGGCGATGCCGGCCCCGTCTTCGAAACCCTCGGACAAGCCTTCACCGGCTTCGGGGCCACGGCGGGGCATCTCGCCATGGACGTGACCGTCTCGGCCAATTCGCCGAGCGACCGCTGAGCCTTGGGGCCGCCGGGCGGCCCCCTCTTTCAAACATCCCCGAAACCAAGGAGGCTGACATGCAGGACCAATCCGTCTGGACTCTACGTGAAACTCTTATCGTTGCCGTGCTCGGCGCCGTGTTCGGCGTGCTTTATCTGGGCTGGGTACAGGTCTGGCTTGTGCTTCAGGCGATCTTCGGCGCGCTGACCATGGATGTCGTCATGGGCTTCTGGTTCATCGTCTCGATCATCGCGGCGGCCATCATCCGCAAACCGGGCGTGGCGCTCGTCTCGGAGGTCATGGCGGCCGCGGTGCAGGTGCTGCTGGGCAGTCCCGCCGGCCTGTTGCTCCTGCTCACGGGTCTGGTGCAGGGCGCGGGCGCCGAAGCGGTCTTCGCCGCAACGCGCTGGCGGCGATACTCGGTCGGTGTGCTGATGGCCGCCGGGATGGGCGCGGCCGTCTTCTCCTTCGCCTATACGTGGGTCCGGTTCGACTATGGCAGCCTCGCACCGGGCCTTCTCGTCGCGATGTTCGTGCTGCGCCTTGCTTCGGGCGCATTGCTGGGAGGCCTTCTGGGGCACTACATCGTCAAGGCGCTCTACCGCACCGGGGTTTTGTCCGGGCTCGCCATCGACCGTGACGCCCGCGCGGCCGGTGCCTGACGCGCTGGTCTACGACCGCGTGTCGCTGCGCCATGACGGGGCGGCAGAGGATGCGGTCGGCCCGGTATCGCTCGCCCTGCGGGAGGGCGAGCGCATCCTTCTGCTCGGGCCTTCGGGTGCGGGCAAGTCCACGCTGCTGCTGGCCGCAACGGGGTTGTTTCCGCGCTCCATCCCCGGCGGAAGGACAGGCGACATCAGGCTTCGGGGCCGCCCGGTCACCGACCGGACACCCGCGGAGTGGGCCGATACGTGCGGCTTCGTCTTTCAGGATGCGGCACAGACGCTGGCGGGTTTCACCGTGCGTGACGAGATCGCGTTCGGACCCGAGAACAGCTGCGTCGCGGCGGCCCGCCTCCCCGATCTCGTGGCCGAGGCGATGCGACGCGTCGGCATTCCCCCGGAATGGGCGGACCGGCGCATTTCGACGCTGTCCGGCGGGGAGCGTCAGAGCGTGGCGCTGGCGGCGGTGCTGGCGCAAGGCGCGCCGATCACGCTCGCGGATGAACCTGTCGCCAACCTCGCGCCGAAGGCCGCCCGGCAGATGGCCGATCTGCTGCTGGCGCCCGGCCGCACCACGCTGGTGGTGGAGCACAGGCCCGGCCCGATCCTCGACCATTTCGACCGATGCATCGCCTTGGGCCGGAATGGTCGCGTGATGGCCGAAGGCACGCCGCACGAGGTGATGGCGCGGGACGGCGCGGCGCTGGCCGAGGCGGGCATCGCCCTGCCACTGGCCACGCGGATGCATCTTGACCTGCCCGACCTGATCGACCCGCGCCTGCCCTTTCGGGACGCCCTGTCGCGCGTGCCGCCCGCACAGGCCCGCCGGTTGCACGAGGCGGTCCTGCCCGCGCCGATCCCGCCCGGGGACATCCTGACCACACTGGACCAGGCCGATTGCGCGCCGGCATTCGGACCGGTCGTCCTGCGCGACGTGTCGCTGACGCTGCGCGCGGGGGAGGTTGTTGCCATTCTGGGGCCGAACGGCGCAGGAAAGTCCACGCTCGCGGCCTGCCTCTCCGGCCTCTTGCCGCCCCGCGCCGGCCGACGCACGGGGGCACCGGGGGCGGTGGCCTTCCAGAACCCCGAGGCGCATTTCAGCCGGGAATGCGTGCGCGCCGAGATCGAGGGGCTTTTCCATGCGCCCGGGCGCGTGGCGCAGATCCTCGACCGCTGGAGTCTCGGGGCCATTGCGCATCAACATCCCTTCACCCTGTCGCAGGGTCAGAAACGCCGTCTATCGCTGGCGCTGCTGGCCGAAGCCGACAGATGGCCCGTGCTGATCCTCGACGAACCGACGGCCGGGCTCGACCGCGCCGCAGAAACCGTCCTTGGCCGGCGGATCGGGGAGCTGGCCCGCGAGGGGCGCGCGGTCGCGGTGATCACCCATGACATGGATTTCGCGCTGTCCGTCGCGGACCGGGCGGTGCTGCTGCACCGGGGCGCCGTGCAGTTCGATGGCCCCTGCCCCGAACTGATGCGCGACGCAGTCCGGCTGTCGCGTGCCGGGCTTCAGCCGCCCGCAGCCGCGCCGGTCCTGGACTGGCTGGCGGCCGCATGCTGAGAACGGCTCATCCGCTCCCGAAGCTTGCGCTGTGTCTCGCATGGATCATCGCGTTGCTGGTGGTTTTCCGCCTGCCGTTTCAGGTCGCGTCATTCGTGGCGGCGACGCTCCTGCTGCTGCTCGACGCGCGCGTGCCGCCGCGGCGGGTGCT